>NZ_JASJXG010000013.1:0-110866 GCF_035018765.1 Variovorax sp. RTB1 | reverse complement strand
CGCCCCGGCGGCTACGGCGTCGGTGTGCAGGAGGTGTTGGACAGTGGCGACTGGAAAGATGGCGCCGATATTGCCCAGGCCTACGTTCAGGCTGGTTCCTTTGCCTATGGCCAGGGCGACCATGGCGTCGCGGCCCGCGCGCCGTTCGAGCGGCGACTGGCGCAACTCGATGCGGTGCTGCACAACCAGGACAACCGCGAGCACGATGTGCTCGACGCTGCCGACCACGCCCAGTTCCAGGGCGGCATGGCGGCAGCCGTGCAGCACCTTTCAGGCGCCCCGGCAGCGCTGTACCACGGCGACTTCAGCGTTCCGGGTTCGCCGCGCATTCGCACGCTGCGCGAAGAGGTGGCACGCGTGGTCCGTTCGCGCGCCGTCAACCCGAAGTGGCTGGAAGGCGTGCGTCGCCACGGCTACAAGGGTGCTTCGGAGATCGCCATCACGGTGGACAACCTGTTCGCCTACAGCGCGACCACCGGTGTGGTCGCTGACCACCAATTCGCGTTGGTGGCCGATGCCTACCTGCACGACGACATCACGCGCGAATTTCTGCAGCAACACAACCCGCTAGCGCTGCGCGGCATCGGCGAGCGGCTGCTCGACGCAATGCGGCGTGGCCTGTGGGCCGAGCCTGGCGACCAGCGCGAGCGGATCGAACACCACCTGCTGGCGCTGGAGCGCCGGCTTGAAGAACACGGCGAAGGGCCGCTCTGATGACACTGAACTCTGACGAACCGATTGCCGGGCCGACTGCCGACTCGAATGCCTGCCTCGTCGAACCCGCCACCCGCGCGACCTTCCCCTTCAGCGCGTTGGTCGGCCAGCCGCTGTTGCAGCGCGCTTTGCTGCTCGCCGCGATCGACCCCGGTATCGGCGGGGTGCTGATCAGCGGTCCGCGTGGCACCGCCAAGTCCACGGCAGCGCGTGCGTTGGCGGCACTGGCGCCTCCGACGCCGGCGAAGTTGCCAGCACCCTTCGTCACGCTGCCGCTGTCGGCCACGGTCGAGCAGCTGGTCGGCACGCTCAACGTCGAAGACGTGCTGCGCGATGCCCGACTTCGTCTGGCCCCGGGCCTTCTCGCGCGGGCCCACCACGGCGTGCTGTATGTCGACGAAGTGAACTTGCTACCCGATGCGTTGGTCGATGCTTTGCTCGATGTCGCGGCCAGTGGTGTCAACACCGTCGAGCGTGACGGCATCTCACGTCAGCATGCCGCGCGCTTCGTGCTGATCGGCACCATGAACCCGGAAGAGGGCGAGTTGCGCCCTCAACTGCTGGACCGGTTTGGTTTGTCCGTTTCGCTGGCCAATCCAACCGATGCTGCGCTGCGCACGGCGATCGTGCGGGCGCGCCTGGGCTTTGACGAGAATCCGCACGGTCTGGTCGAACAACATGCTGGTGAGCAGGCCCGTCTGGTCGATGCTGTCGCCACGGCACGTGCTGCGTTGCCGCGCTTGGCGTGGTCGGATGCGGTGCTGCACCATGCTGCGGCCTGCGCGCTGGCGGCCGGGGTCGATGGCATGCGAGCCGACCTGGTGATGCTGCGGGCGGCGCGTGCACTGGCGGCCTTTGAAAGCCGTGACGAGGTGACGACGCTCGATGTCGACGCGGTGGCTGAACTGGCACTGGCGCACCGTCGTGGTGACAAGGCACATGCCCTCCCCCCACCCCCAGCGTCTCGCGCCCCGTCCGAGCACAAAGCAGATGATCGCCACGCTGCGTCCACGGCACCCGGTCCCGACCCCGAACGTGCATCACCCGACGCCCTGGCCACGGGGGCGCCGATCGGCGACTGGGGTGCCCTGCCGCCACGACCTGAAACCACCACACGCGTGACCGGCGTTGGAGGATGGCCATCAAAAAAAGCCTGAGCCCCCGTAGCCGCCTCGTGCGCCCCGGGCGCGCCGGTCTGCGGGGGCCGAAACCCCATCCCTCATCGACGCTCCATGCGCCAAGGCAGCCCGTCGAGGGCTTGGCGCGTGGCCCTGTTGCGTGGTTGCCTACGTTGCTGGCCAAAGGCCCACAGCCGCTCCAGAGTCTCCACCTGCGCTATGCCGAGCGGCTGGTGAAGCACGCCAGGTTGCACCTCATCGTGCTCGACACCTCTGGCTCGATGCGCCAGCGTGGGCGCCTTGCGCTGGCCAAAGGACATGCGCAGTGGCTGATCGAGCAGGCCGCCCGCGTTGGCGACCACGTGGCACTGCTGTGCTTCGGCGGTCAGGGCGTGGCGTTGCAGCTGCCACCCGGGCCGGCCCGCGCCTCCGGCCGCGCGAAGCTTCGACCGCTGGGCGGTGGCGGGGGCACTCCGCTGACGCATGCTCTGGCCGAGTCCGACCAGCTGCTGCGTCTCGCGCAGCGTCGCAATGGCCCGTCCGAAACCTGGCTGTGGCTGCTGACCGATGGCCGCACGCTGGAACAGCCGGTCGCACCGCAACTCGCCGGGCGTGTCGTGATCGTTGACTTCGACGAACCTGCGAGCTCCATCGGCCGCTGTACCGCTTGGGCGTTGCGCTGGGGCGTCGAACATCGTCTTGCCAGCCGGCCTACCTGAACCCTGAATACCGATGACCATGCCCCTTGAAGTTCCCCCTGCGCAGGCTACTGAAATCGTTATCTGCACGACCTGCCGACCTGCCGGCGCTTCACGCGAGTTGCCCGCTGCCGGAACGATCCTGTTCGACGCCGTGCTGGCGCTGCAACACGAGGCACGACGGGCCGGCATCCATGTGCGCGGCATTGCCTGCATGAGCGGTTGCGAAAGGGCCTGCACCGTCGCATTCCAGGCAGCAGGCAAACCCACCTACTATTTCGGAGACCTCGTCGCCGATATCGAAACTGCCGCGCAAGTCTTGGCTTGCGGACAGCTGCACGCAGACAACGCCGACGGCGCCTTGCTGCGCAGCCAGCGCCCGGAGCGGCTACGCGGTGGCATCCTGGGCAAGTTGCCTCCGCTGATGACGTCGTTGCCAACCGCAGTGGAAGTCGTTGCAGCAATGGCTGCGGTGGCCTGACGCTGATGGCTTCGATCCGCGTCATGCTCCCGATGGCAACGCCTTCGGAACCGGCCAGCGTTCCGGGGTCTTCTGGTGTGCGTCCTCAAGCCAAAGGCTGGTGCCCTGGTGCGCATCGCGCCATGGCCTCGGGCGATGGGCTGTTGCTGCGGGTGCGGCCGCCACTGGCAAGAATGACGCGCGATCAGGCGCTGGGGCTGTGCGAGCTTGCGCAAAGCCTGGGCTCGGGAATGATCGACCTGACTCACCGTGCCAATCTGCAACTTCGCGGTGTCCGGCCAGAAGACCACGACGCCGTGGTGGAGGCGCTTTGCAGGTTGGGGCTGGTCGATGTCGACGCCACACACGAAGCCTGGCCCGCCGTTCTGGTCGCGCCCTGCTGGCAGGCCGGCGATGACACGCAACGCATCGCCAGTGCACTGCTGGCGCGTCTGGGTGAGTTGCCAGCCTTGCCCTCCAAATTCGGTTTTGCCGTGGATGCGGGGCCGGCACCAGTGTTGACGGAGGCCTCGGCTGACATCCGCATCGAGCGTGCCCGCTCGGGCGGACTCATCGTCCGCGCCGATGGTGCTGCGGCCGGCCATCTGGTACCGCGAGACGACGTAGCGGAAGCTGTTGCAATGGCACTCGCGATGGCCGTTTGGTTTGCGGCAACTGCGGGGTCCGTGGCGCCACCATCGAGACGCATGCGCGGGCTTCAGCAGGTGTGCGCAGTGCCCCGTGGAGACGCGCCGCTCGACACCGCGGCCCCTTCGGCCGCGCTGCCGAGGCCTGGCATGTCGCAGCTCGGACCGGTCTACGGCGTGGCCTTTGGTCAAATTGCGGCGACTGCGCTGGGCCACTTGCTGCAAGACAGCGGTGCCGTCGCCCTGCGCTTGACGTCGCAACGCGGCCTGATTCTGGAAGGAGGCGAGTGGCGGGAATCGACCGCATTCATCACGGTGGCTGACGATCCCCTGCTGCGCGTGGACGCCTGTCCCGGTGCTCCGGCGTGTGCGTCGGCCACGGTGGCGACGCGCGCCCTCGCCCTTTCACTCGCTCGGCAACTGCTCACTGACAGCCCTGAGGCACCACGCAGCCTGCACGTGTCCGGCTGCGCCAAAGGGTGCGCTCGTTCCGGTGCCGCCGACTTGACGCTGGTCGGCCGCAGCGGGACCTTCGACCTGGTGCGCAATGGCCGCGCCGGGGACGCGCCTGCGCAAACTGGGCTGTCTCCTGAAAACTTGCGCCTGTGCATTGGAGCCCCTTGAACCACAGCTTTGAAACCAACGGCGCCGAGATCTATCGCCGTTCCTTTGCCATGATCCGCGCCGAGGCCGACCTCGCACGCTTCGATGCCGACGACGAGCCGATAGCGGTGCGCATGATTCACGCAGCGGGCCTGATCGGGCTTGAAGCGATGCTGCGCTTCTCGTCTGGCTTCGTGCACGCGGCGCGGTCGGCGCTGGCGGCGGGCGCGCCGATCCTGTGCGATGCGCGCATGGTCAGCGAGGGCGTGACCCGCTCGCGCCTGCCCGGCGGCAACGACGTGCTGTGCACCTTGCACGATCCGGCCGTGCCCGGGATGGCGCAAGCCATGTCGACCACCCGCTCCGCCGCGGCGCTGGAGCTCTGGCGGCCTCACCTGCAGGGCGCCGTGGTGGCGATTGGCAATGCCCCGACGGCCTTGTTCCATCTGCTCAACATGTTGCAGGACCCGACCTGCCCACGACCTGCGGCCATCATCGGCTGTCCGGTCGGTTTCATCGGCGCGGCGGAATCGAAGGATGCGTTGTGGGCCGAACAACCTGTCCCCTGCTGCATCGTGGTCGGCCGCCTGGGCGGCAGCGCCATCACAGTGGCGGCGATCAACGCCCTCGGGAGCCGTTTGGAATGAGCGCACGCGGCACCCTCTACGGGCTGGGTCTTGGCCCTGGCGAGCCGGACCTGATGACCGTGCGTGCCCACCGTCTGCTGTGCAGCGCGACCCACGTGGCGTTTTTTCGCAAGGCCGGCCGGCCCGGACAGGCGCGGCGCATCGTCGATGGCCTGCTGCCCGAAGGCGTGGTGGAGCACGCGATGGAGTACCCGGTCACCACCGAAATTGCGGTGGAAGACCCGGCCTACAACCAGGCCCTGTCCGCCTTCTATGCCGACTGCGCAGCGCACCTGCGCGCGCTGTCCGATGCCGGTCACGACGTGGTGGTGCTGTGCGAAGGCGACCCGTTCTTCTACGGCTCGTTCATGCACCTGTACACCCGGTTGAACGGGACGCATCCGGTGCAGGTGGTGCCGGCCATCACCGGCATGTCGGGCGCGTGGACGGCCACCGGCCAGCCCATCACCTGGGGCGACGACGTGCTGACGGTGCTGATGGGCACGCTGCCCGAGGCCAAGCTGGCACGCCACATGGCTGACAGCGACGCGTTGGTGGTGATGAAAATCGGGCGCCACATCGACAAGGTGCGTCGCGCACTGGCCACCGCTGGCCGTCTGAATGATGCATGGCTGGTTGAATACGCCACCATGCCGGGCCAGAAGGTGGTGCGGCTGGTCGAAGTCGAAGGGCGCATCACGCCTTACTTTTCGATCGTGCTGGTGCATGGGCAGGGACGCCGGCCATGAGTGACAAGACCACGAGTGTCAATGCCGCGACGGCGAATGCGGCGGGCCGGCTGGTCGTCGCCGGGCTCGGCCCGGGTGCTGAAGATTGGGTGACACCGGAGGTGACAGCTGCCCTGGCCGACGCCACCGACGTGGTGGGCTATATCCCCTACGTGGCCCGCGTCGCACCGCGCGTAGGCCTGACGCTGCATGCCAGCGACAACCGGGTCGAGCTGGACCGTGCCACACATGCCTTGCAGATGGCCGCGTCAGGCCGGCGCGTGGTCGTGGTGTCCTCAGGCGACCCGGGCGTGTTCGCCATGGCATCGGCTGTGTTCGAGGCTGTCGAAGCGGGTCCGGCCGAGTGGCGCCGACTGGACGTGCGGGTGCTGCCCGGCATCACGGCGATGCTGGCGGCCGCGGCACGTGCCGGCGCCCCGCTGGGTCACGACTTCTGCGCCATCAACCTGTCCGACAACCTGAAGCCTTGGGCGCTGATCGAACACCGGTTGCGACTTGCCGTGCAGGCCGACTTCGCGATGGCCTTCTACAACCCGCGCTCGGTCTCACGACCCGAGGGCTTTGTCCGCACGCTGGCAGTGCTGCGCGAGGCTTGTGCTGCGGCCGGAAGCCCGGACCGCCCGGTGATCTTTGCCCGTGCCGTGTCCACCCCCGACGAGACCCTGCGCGTTATCGCACTGCAAGACGCCTTGCCGGAGATGGCCGACATGCGCACCGTGGTCATCGTCGGTTCCAGCCTCACGCGCGTCATCGCCCGTGACGGCCAGCCCTGGGTCTACACGCCGCGTTCGGCGCCGCGCGAGGTGGCTGCATGAAGCTGCACACCGCGCGCTCCATGCCCGAGCCATTGCAACACCTCGGCCACCTGGGTGACCTCGTGCCGGGCCGGCAGCCATGGCCGCGCCACCATCAAAACGCGCAGCTCCAGCGCGCGTGCCGCATGCAGCTTGGCCTGCGCGCCGCTGCCTCCAGCGTTCTTGCAGACGATGAGTTCGACCTGGTGATCGCGCAGCAGTGCGATGTCGCCCGCCACGTCGAACGGGCCACGCGAGATCACGACGGTGTGGTGCGGCAACGGTGGCGGCTGCTCGGGGGGATCGACCAGCCGCAGGATGTAGTGATGCTGTGGTTGCGCTGCGAAAACGTTCAGATGCATGCGGCCCAAGGCCAGCAGCACGCGCTGCGGCGGGCCACCGAGCGCCGCAACAGCCGCCGGCAGATCGGCGACCGGCTGCCAGCGGTCGCCGGGGCCGGGCTGCCAGGCGTCGCGTGTCAGCGCCAGCAACGGAACGCCGGCCTGCGCGCAGGCGGCGACAGCGTTGGCACTCATGCGCGCAGCGAAGGGGTGGGTGGCATCCACCAAGTGAGTCACTTGCATGGCCTGCAGATAGCGCACCAGGCCGGGGACGCCGCCGAAGCCGCCGACGCGCACCGCAACCGGCTGTGCCCTGGGCTGGGCCACCCGGCCGGCATACGACAACACGGCGCGCTCGCCACGTTCGGCCAGCGCCGACGCCATTGCGCTCGCTTCCAGCGTACCGCCGAGGATGAGGATATTGCGCGTGGTTGAAGTCATCAAAAAAGCACCGTGGCTGACAATTATCGGGTTGGGCGAAGACGGCTGGCAGGGCCTGCCGCCGGCCAGCCGTGCGGCCCTCGACGAGGCCGAACTGGTGGCCGGCAGCGCGCGCCATCTGGCGTTGTTGCCCACTCTGCGCGCGGAGCGGCTCGAATGGCCGGTGCCCTTTGCCGAGGGCATCCCGATGCTGCTGGCGCAGCGGGGGCGCCGCGTGGTGATGCTGGCCTCCGGTGATCCGTTCTGGTTTGGCGCGGGCAGCTCGGTGACGCGCCATCTTGGCGCGCACGAATGGCATGCCTTGCCCGCCGTATCGACCTTCGGTCTGGCTGCCTCGCGTCTGGGCTGGGCGCTGGAACTCGTGACCTGCCTTGGCCTGCACGCGGCGCCGCTGACCCGCCTGCGCCCCCATCTGTGCCCGGGCGCCCGGTTGGTGCTGCTGTTGCGCGATGGGACCGCTGTCGCAGAGCTGGCGCGCTACCTGGTCGATAACGATTTCGGTGACAGTCTCATGAGCGTGCTCGAAGCCTTTGGTGGCCCGCGTGAGCAGCGGCGCGACGTGATCGCCTGCGACTTCAATCTGACCGATGTGAGTCATCCGGTGGCCGTGGCGCTGGAGGTGGCTGGCACCGGCCTGGCCCTGCCGCACAGCGCCGGCCTGCCCGACAGTGTGTTTGCGCACGATGGCCAGATCACGAAGCAAAGGATGCGTGCCTTGGCACTGTGCGCGCTGGCACCGCGCCCGGGTGAGCGACTGTGGGACATCGGTGCCGGGTCGGGTTCCATCGCCATCGAATGGCTGCTGGCGCACCCCCGGTGCGAGGCTGTGGCTGTCGAGGCCGACCCAGAGCGCGCCGCCCGACTGCGCGGCAACGCCGACCGCTTGGGCGTCGACCGATTGGTGCTGGTAACGGGACGCGCACCCGACGTCATGACGGACCTGGCGTCGCCCGATGCGGTGTTCATCGGCGGTGGTCTGAGCGACGAGTTGCTGACGGCGCTGTGGAACCTGTTGCCTGCAGGCTGCCGTGTGGTGGCCCATGCCGTGACACTGGAATCCGAAGCACTGTTGGGCCATTGGCACGCCCGCGCCGGCGGCAGCCTGCTGCGCATCGAACTGGCCGAGGCGGCGCCACTGGGCACACGGCGCGGATGGCGTGCCGCGTACCCGGTGGTGCAGTGGAGTGCCACGCGATGACGGTGGCCGGATTTGGATTTCGACACGGCGCAACGCTGGAATCGCTGCGAGATGCGCTGGCCCAAGCGATTTCAGCCATGCCTCGTGTGATGCCGTTGCGCTCTATCGCGCTGATCGCCGTAGCGCATGACAAGGCTGAAGCACTGAGCCTGCGCGCATTGGCCGACGAACTGGGCCTGCCCGTGCATGCCGTCGGTGCGACGCAACTCAACAGCACACCGACCTTGACCGACAGCGCCACAGTCCGCGCGCTGCGCGGCAGCGGCAGCACTGCCGAGGCTGCGGCACTGGCCGCTGCCCTGGTGCACGGCGGTCCGGGCGCCATGCTGTTGCACCCGCGCGTCGTGTCGACCGATCGCCTCGCCACCTGCGCCATCGCTGCGCTGGCCCCACAACGAAAAACCTGACTCATGACCATCCACTTCATCGGCGCCGGCCCCGGTGCACCCGACCTGCTGACCCTGCGCGGACGCGACCTGATCAACCGTTGTCCGGTTTGTCTTTATGCCGGCTCGCTGGTGCCCGAAGAAATCCTGGCGCACTGTCCGCCCGGAGCGCGCATCGTCAATACCGCGCCGCTCGACCTCGATGCAATCGTCGCCGAGTTCGTGGCCGCCGACGCCGCCGGGCACGATGTAGCGCGGCTGCATTCAGGCGACCTGTCGGTGTGGTCGGCCATGGGCGAGCAACTGCGCCGGTTGCGCGCGGCTGGCATCCCGTACACCGTGACACCCGGCGTGCCATCGTTTGCGGCCGCCGCGGCCGCACTGGGTGCCGAACTCACGCTGCCAGGGCTGGCGCAATCGGTGGTGCTGACGCGCACATCGGGCCGGGCCTCGCCGATGCCAGCCGGCGAAAGCCTGGCCAACTTTGCCGCTACCGGTGCCACGCTGGCCTTGCACCTGTCGATCCACAAGCTGGCCGAAGTGGTCGCCGAACTGACGCCGTTCTACGGCGCTGCCTGCCCGGTCGCCGTGGTCTACCGTGCCAGTTGGCCCGATGAAAAAATCTTTCGCGCAACGCTGGCCACCATCGAGGCCGCCATGGGCGAGGGTGTGGAGCGCACCGCACTGATCCTGGTCGGGCCTGCGCTGGCGGCAGAAGGCTTCAGTGACAGCCGGCTGTATGCGACCGACTACGACCGAAGATTCCGCCCATCAGTGGCCGGAGCGGACTGACCGCAAGGTCTTGTGTCGGCCCGCTCTGATTTCATTTTTTTCCTCACCTCGCGGCGCCAAATGCCGCACTCAAACCCAAGGAATCCTAGCCATGCACATGGAACCCGGAATTGTCGACAGCAGCAAGATCGTGCTGTCTTACGTCACAGCGAGCGCCTGCGCGTTCTATGCCGCCAAGCTGTCCTTCGACCACGTTCGCCAGGAAGGAGCGCTCTCTCTGCTGCTGCGCAGTGTGATCGCCGCAGTGCTTGTGTTCGTCTTCTTCGAAGTGTTCCCGCACGTGCCTGTCGGCGTGTCCGAGGTCCATCTGATCCTTGGCTCGTCGCTGTTCCTGATTCTGGGCGCTGCGCCCACGGCCATCGGTCTGGCCGCCGGGCTGGCACTGCAAAGCCTGTTCTTCGAGCCGCAAGATCTGGCGCAATACGGCATGAACGTGACCACGCTGCTGGCCGCGCTCTTCGCCATGCAGGCAGTGGCCAAGCGGGTGTTGCCGGCCAAGCTGGCCTATGTCGATCTTGGCTACGCGCACGTGCTCAAGATGTCGGTGGTGTTCCAGGGCGGCATCGTCGCGTGGGTGGCCTTCTGGACCCTCTATGGTCGTGGCATCGGCGCTGAAACCTTGCAAAGCGTCGGCAGCTTCGGCGCCGCGTACATGAGCGTCGTGCTGCTGGAGCCGCTGATCGATCTCGGCGTGCTGGCCGCCGCCAAATGGCTGCGCGCTCGCTCCGACGCGCGTGGCTCGGTGCTGCTGACGCATCGTTTGCATCACGCCGCTTGAGCCACGCAAGGTGCCGATGCCTGCCGCGCCGCTGATCGAGCTGATGTTGATCGGCATCGGGACCGGCAATCCCGAGCACCTGACGCTCCAGGCCATCGGTGCCCTCAACCGGGCCGACCTGATCCTGATTCCGCGCAAGGGCGCCGACAAGGCCGATCTGGCTGAACTCCGCCGCACGATCTGTGCAACGCATCTCGATGGCCCGGCCCGGCTGGTGGAATTCGATCTGCCGGTGCGCGACAGCGCCACGCCACGCTACCTCGACGGCGTGCACGACTGGCACGCGGCCATTGCCGCGACGTGGGCGCGCGAGATTGCCGCCCACCGGCCACAGGGCGGCCGTGTCGCCCTGCTCGTTTGGGGCGACCCCTCGCTTTACGACTCCAGTCTTCGCATCGCCGGGCAACTGAAGGCCGCCGGCATGGCACTTCGCGTCGAAGTGATCCCTGGCCTGAGCAGCCTGCAATTGCTGACCGCTGCGCACGCCATCCCGCTCAACACGCTGGGCGGCCCGGTGCTGATCACGACCGGGCGTCAGCTGCGCGAAGGCGGCTGGCCCGTCGGCCTGGAGACTGTCGTGGTGATGCTCGACGGCGCCTGCGCCTTCCAGACCTTGGCGCCGGAGCGTCTGCACATCTACTGGGCCGCCTATCTCGGCATGCCGCACGAGTTGCTGCTGGCCGGTCCGCTGGCCAGTACCGGGCCGCACATTCTGTCGATCCGTGCCGAGGCGCGCGAAGCGCATGGCTGGATCATGGACATCTACCTGCTGCGTCGCGAGTGAGATGTCTGCAGCAGACAGTGGCCATGCAACGGGTCAGAGCCACTTCTCGCACATCTGCGAGCTATTTGCAGAAGTTCCAGCGACCTTCGTTCTTGGGCGCCGTTTGGCCGCTGAGAGCGAACTGCGCCCTACCGCCAACTCGGCGGGATCAGCGCGAGCGCGTCCGGGTCGGAGAGCGAGTACTGCCGCACATAGGGCTCGCGGTCGAAAAGCTTGGCGTCGATCGTCGGGTCGATCCTGGGCTTGCGCAAATCCTGCTTGCCAAGGAATGCCTTGATGCTCTCCATCGAGTCCCACAACGCCATGATGACCACTTCGACCGTCCCGTCCTCCTGATCGCGAAACAGTGCCACCGACCTTAGATTGCCCGGACTCCCGATCAATTCTTTCAGCGTCGTTGCTTCGAGGAACTCGCGGCACTCATCGCGCAGCGACGACAGGATCCAGAAGCCGTAGGTACGCAGGATCTTTTCGGTGTTTCGCTTGGTCATGTTGGCTTTGAGGGGGTGCGGCGATCCTATCGACTCAAGCATGAATCCAAGTCTGCCGAGCGCGGCCATCCGGCCTCAGGCACTGATCTCTCGAGGCTTCTAATACGTCTTGTAAGGCAAGAACTTGCCCGACAACACCACGTTCACCCGGTCGCCCTTCGGGTCGCCCTGGCGCTGGATGTTCATGCTGAAGTCGATCGCGCTCATGATGCCGTCGCCGAACTCTTCGTGGATGAGTTCCTTGATGGTGGTGCCGTACACGTTGACCATTTCGTACCAGCGGTAGATGAGCGGATCGGTCGGCACGGCGGTTGGCAGCGACCCCTTGTAGGGCACGACCTGCAGCCACTTCTGCTCTTCCTCCGTAAGCCCGAAGATTTCGCCGACCGTCGCGGCCTGTTGTGCGTCGAGCGTCATCTGGCCGAGGCAGGCGGCAGTGGTCCATTCTTTCGACAGGCCGACCTTCTGGGCCACATCGGCCCACTGAATGCCCTTGGACACTTTGACGGTGATGATCTTCTCAGTGATGTCGTTGCGGTTCATAAAGGTTACTTTTGGGATGGGTTGAGATACAGATGCAGACAGAGGTTCGCGCAAGCAACTGCCGTGCCGATCGACGCTTGCTAGCGAGCCCAGAGAAACTTGCGGTCTTCGGCCTTGATCGGCTGGTCGTTGATGCTGGCGAAGCGCCGGTGCATCAATCCGTTCTCCGCGAACTCCCAGTTTTCGTTGCCGTGACTGCGAAACCAGGCGCCGCTGTCGTCGTGCCACTCGTATTCGAAGCGGACCGCGATGCGGTTGTCGGTAAAGGCCCAGAGCTCTTTCTTCAGGCGGTAGTCGAGTTCGCGTGACCACTTGCGCGTCAGAAACTCGACGACCTTCTCGCGCCCGGTGAGGAAGTCGGCGCGGTTGCGCCATTCGGTGTCGGGCGTGTAGGCGAGGCTCACGCGGACCGGGTCGCGCGTGTTCCATCCGTCTTCGGCGGCTTGCACTTTCTGGCGGGCCGATTCAAGGGTGAACGGCGGCAGCGGCGGGCGGGAGATGGCTTCCATGAACGGCTTTCAGTCGGGGTGTTGCAAGGCAGGACAGCGGCCGAACCATGATAATGAATGACTGCGAAAAAGAGACAAACGCCGAAAGAAACCCACACGTGCTCGACCTTTCCAAGATCACCACCATCGAAGACCTGCGAGTGATCGCCAAGCGGCGCGTGCCGCGCATGTTCTACGACTACGCCGACTCGGGCTCATGGACCGAAGGCACCTACCGCGCCAATGAAAGCGACTTCCAGAAGATCAAGCTGCGCCAGCGCGTAGCCGTCAACATGGAAGGCCGCTCGACCGCCACCACCATGATCGGCCAGCCGGTGTCGATGCCTGTCGCCATCGCCCCCACGGGCATGACCGGCATGCAGCACGCCGACGGCGAGATCCTCGGCGCCAAGGCGGCCAAGGCTTTCGGTATTCCGTTCACGCTGTCGACCATGAGCATCTGCTCGCTCGAAGACATCGCCGAGAGCACCGACCGGCACCCGTTCTGGTTCCAGCTCTACGTCATGAAAGACCGCGACTTCATCGAGCGGCTGATCGAACGCGCCAAGGCGGCCAACTGCTCCGCGCTGCAACTGACGCTCGACCTGCAGGTGCTGGGCCAGCGCCACAAGGACATCAAAAACGGCCTGACCGCGCCGCCCAAGCCGACCCTCGCCAACCTCATCAACCTCGCGACCAAGCCGGGCTGGTGCATGGGCATGCTGGGCACCAAGCGCCGCAGCTTCGGCAACATCGTCGGCCACGCGAAGAATGTCGGCGATCTGTCGTCGCTGTCGTCGTGGACGGCCGAGCAGTTCGACCCGACGCTCAGCTGGGCCGATGTCGAGTGGATCAAGAAGCTCTGGGGCGGCAAGCTGATCCTGAAGGGGATCATGGATGTCGAAGACGCGCGGCTGGCGGCGTCGAGCGGTGCCGATGCGCTGATCGTCAGCAACCATGGCGGCCGTCAACTCGACGGCGCGCAGTCGTCCATCGAGGCGCTGCCGGCCATCGCGGAAGCGGTCGGGACCGAGATCGAGGTGTGGATGGACGGCGGCATTCGCAGCGGCCAGGACGTGCTCAAGGCGCGTGCGCTGGGCGCTCGCGGCACCATGATCGGCCGGAGTTTTCTGTACGCGCTCGGTGCCTACGGTGAAGCCGGCGTGACCCGCGCGCTCGAAATCCTGCACCGCGAGCTCGACATCACGATGGCGTTTTGCGGGCGAACGCAGATCGACCAGGTCGATTCGAGCATCCTGCTACCCGGCACTTTCTGATGGAGAACACCATGAGCCTTCCTACGTTTCAGCAATTCGAAGTCGATGCCCTCGCCAAGGGCTTCGACGAGGTCGCGCCGCGGGTCTGGGACGCCGCCCAGACGGTCGACCTGCACACACATCCGTTCAGCGTCGAAGCGCTGGTGGTGCAAGGCGAGATGTGGCTGAAGGTCGGCGACGACACGCGCCATCTGTTGGCCGGCGACACCTTTGCGCTGGAATACGGCACGCCGCACTCGGAGCGCTATGGCGTAGAAGGCGCGACCTACTGGGCCGCACGCCGTCACGCTGTAGCTTAAGTAGCCGAAGCAGGTGCTGCAGGTGCTGCAGGTGTATTCGCCTGCACCCATCGCACGATATCGGCCGCGCCCATCGCGCCGGCCTGCCGCGCCACCTCGCGTCCACCGACGAACAGTGCCAGCGTCGGGATACTGCGAATGTTGAAGCGCGACCCCAGAGCGGGCACCGCTTCGGTATCGACCTTGGCCAGCCGCACCCGCGGCTCCAGCTGCGCTGCGGCCTGCTCGTAAGCAGGCGCCATCTGACGGCACGGCCCACACCACGGCGCCCAAAAATCAACGAGCACCGGCAGGTCGTTGCGCGCGACATGCCGGTCGAAGGCGGACTCGTTCAGCGCTGTCGAGTGCGCCGTGAACAGCGCCTTGTGGCAGCTCCCGCAATCGGGCGCGCTCGCGAGCTGATCGCTGCGAACCCGGTTGGTGGTGTGGCAGTGCGGGCAAACGATGTGAAGCGACTCGCTCATGGAAATCAGCCCTCGCTTGAAGTCCCGCCTTCGGCCGGGCCGTGTGCCGAGCCGGCTGTCGTCGGCTTCATCGCGCGGGCAATCGCCTCACGCGCTTTCAATTCCGCAGCCACCGATGCATCCAGCCGCGAGCGCGACAGGCCGGCATGCTGGTAGTTCATGTTCTCGTAAACCTCCGCAGCCGACGGATGGGCTTCGAGCACGGCGTTGAGCGCGTCGATATCGGCAATGCGCGAAAGCTCCTGGCCGAGCCGCTCGGCGACGAGGCGGTATTGCCCGGCATCGGGATGTCCACCGTGCTCCAGTCGCTCCAGCAGCTGGGCAACGAGCACGGCATTGGTGGTGAAGGTCTGGCTGGTTTTCATGATTCGAAACTGGGGTCGCGCCAAGCGAATACAAGGCCCGCCAGCGCCGACAAAAAGAAGTGTGCCGGGGCGATGGCCGACACGGTTTCAAGGTTGGCGACGCTCAACGGCCCCGCCGACCACCGCCACCGCCCTGCCAGCGTCCGCCGAACGTTCCACCTATGCTGACGGCGAGAGGAATGCGCTTCGCGCCGACAGCGCCGCACGCATGATCGGCACAGAATAAGCAGCATGAGCACCGCCATTCCGCCGGCTTTCAAGGGGTCCACCGAGCCCGTCGCATACACCGAACCCGACTACACCGCCGCCGAAAAGCGCCACCGCATCTTCGCGATCATGGCGGCCTCGTCCGGCAACCTGGTCGAATGGTTCGACTTCTATGTCTACGCTTTCAGCGCGCTCTATTTCGCGCCATCGTTCTTTCCCAAGGCGGACCCGACCGCACAGTTGCTGAACACCGCGGGCGTGTTCGCGGCGGGCTTCTTGATGCGGCCCATTGGCGGGTGGCTCTTTGGCCGCGTGGCAGATCGCTACGGTCGCAAGAACTCGATGGTGATCTCGGTCACCATGATGTGCGCCGGCTCGCTCGCCATCGCATGCTTGCCGACATACGCGCAGATCGGCGCATGGGCTCCCTTTCTTTTGCTCGTGGCACGACTGTTCCAGGGACTGTCGGTCGGTGGCGAGTACGGCACCACAGCGACCTACATGAGCGAGATTGCGCTCAAGGGCCAGCGCGGCTTCTTCTCTTCGTTTCAGTACGTGACGCTCATCGGCGGGCAGTTGCTGGCGGTGTTGGTGGTGGTGATCCTGGAGCAGTTGCTTAGCGAGGCCGAACTCAAGGCGTGGGGCTGGCGCATTCCCTTTGCGATCGGCGCCATCACCGCGGTCATCGCACTGCTGCTGCGTCGTACGCTGAAAGAAACGCAAAGCGCCGAGGCACGTGGCAATAAAGACGCGGGCTCGCTGGCCGGCCTTTTCCGCAACCACAAGGCTGCGTTTTTTACCGTGCTCGGCTACACGGCCGGCGGCTCGCTGATCTTCTACACATTCACCACCTACATGCAGAAGTACCTGGTGAACACAGTGCACCTGCCGATCAAGACGACCAGCTACATCATGACGTGCGCGCTGTTCGTCTACATGTGCATGCAGCCCCTGTTCGGCATGCTGAGCGACCGCATCGGACGACGCAACAACATGCTGCTTTTCGGCGCGCTCGGCGCGCTCGCCACCGTGCCCATCCTCACCGGCCTGCAGCATGTGACAAGCCCGGTGATGGCCTTCGTGCTCATCATCCTGGCACTGGCGATCGTCAGCTTCTACACGTCCATCAGCGGCATCGTGAAGGCCGAGATGTTCCCGCCTGAGGTGCGTGCGCTGGGTGTCGGCCTGGCTTACGCCGTGGCCAATGCGATCTTCGGCGGTTCGGCCGAATATGTTGCGCTAGGTCTCAAGTCACTGGGTCACGAGTCGGCCTTCTATTGGTACGTGACGACGATGATGGTCATCGCGTTCTTCGTGAGCCTGCGCCTGCCGCGCACCGCGAGCTACCTGCACCACGATCACTAGCGCCCATACCTCAACCACGGGTAAGCCGCAGCCCGGCGTCGAGCAAGAGCACTTCGCCTGTCGTCTTGGCCGCGCCGGCGCCCAGCCACCATGCCGCGTCGGCGACATCCTCCGGCGACATCACCGCATCGAGTGCCGAGCGCGCCTTGTAGCCCTGCACCGTCTGCGCATAGCGTTCGGCGCCAAGCCCGTTCTGCAGCCACGGCGTTTCGACCAGTCCCGGCGCGATCGCGTTGACGCGGATATCGGGGCCGAGCGCACGCGCCAGTCCCACGGTCATCGCATTAAGTGCGCCCTTGCTCGCCATGTAGGCGATCGATGATCCCGTGCCCATCAGGCCCGCGATCGACGAGACGTTGACGATGCCGGTCACCGGGTTGCGCTTCAACAGCGAAACCAGTGCGCGGCTCATCTGGTATGGGCCGATCACGTTGACCGCGTAGATCCGCTGGAAGTCTTCTGCATCGAGTCCGTCGAGGTCTTTCAGCGCGACGAACTTGGTGGTGCCGGCGTTGTTGACCAGCACGTCGGCGCGACCGAAGCGGGCATCGACCTCGCTGGCCAGCCGCCGGCAATCGGCGTCGGACGAGACATCGGCCTTGACGACCAGCGCATCGACGCCGAGTCCCCGGCATTCGTCTGCGACCGCCTCGGCTGGCGCCGCGTCGCGCGAGTAGTTGACGACCACGTCCCAGCCGTGCCCGGCGTAGAGCCGCACGGTGGCAGCCCCGATGCCCGACGACGAGCCGGTGACGACGCAGACTTTTCGATTGCCCATGAAATATGCCTTTTTGTTCGGTTCGATTTTCGATCTGCGAATTCAGCGACCCAGCGCCGGCACCCGCGAAGACAGCGGCGGCGGTCGGTAGTCCGGCTGCAGATGGCAGCCTTTGCCGAAGCCTGCTTCGTACTGAGCGCACAGCGCCGCCACCTTTTGCGGCGACGGCTTGTCGCCCTTGTCGATCCAGTCGAGCAACGCCGTCATCAGCGCCGGGTATTCGGCATCGCTCAGGTAGCTGTGCTCGGCCTCGTCGGCGAAAGTCTGCACCAGCCACTGCGAGGCACCGGCGCTTTCCACGATGTCGCGGTACGTGCTTTCAAGCTCGACGAAGGCGGTCGGGTCGTGAATGGCGTGGAGCGTCAGAACCGGCAGGCGGAGACGCCCGGTAGGCCGGCTGTCTTCAGCCAGTGCGCCGACGGCTTGCGGATCGGCCTCTTAGCGAAGCACGCCGGCGTTGAGCGCCGCATCGTCGTCGGAACCGCTGTAGACCACCTTCGCGTTGCCGAAAGGATTGCGTCCGCCGAGACGCTTTTGCGTCAGGTCCTGGAAGAGCGAAGTACCCCATTGCAGGTGCGACAGCAGCGTGCGCTCCGGCACTTTCACCACCGACAGAATCGTCTTCAGATGCGCGGCTTGCTCGGGGCTGCGTTGCGCGGCTGGCAAGCCGACGCCGGTGCATTCCTTGACCCGCGCAGCCAGGTCGGCGCGATGCATTTTCGAGTCGAGCGGCAGTCCCATCCAGAGCGGGTATTGCACCTCGTCGGGCCGTGGATGGTTGCGGCATACGTACTGGTAAACCACACGCAGATCGAGCCGGAACTCATAGGCGTTGCCGCCACCGCCCAGCACGCCGCTGGTGAGCAGCACACCGTCGTAGGCCGGCTGCAGTTCAGATGGCGCGCCGGGTGTTGCGCCAGCTACCGGTCCATAAAGTTCGGCACCTTTTGCCGCAACGCCGCCGCCGTAGCTCTGTCCATGCAGGATGGTGCGTCGCGGCTGGCCGAAACGCGCGATGAAAATCTTGCGCAGCCGCTCCGTGTCTTCTGCCGCCATCGTCACGCCGTAGCCCCCGCGCCGGTAGGTCGAGCCGGCCCATGCATAGCCGGCCTTGACCATGACCGACCAGCGTTTCAGGTCTTCGGCACCGCGCTCCAGCGTGGGGGCGCCGGTCTCCGGGCCGCCGTGCGAATGCATGACAAGCACGCGATTCCATTGCGCGGGGATGGCGATCCAGTAGAGCGCGCCTTCGGTGTCGCGCCCGGTGTAGCACTGCGCATCGGTTGGCACGCTGGCGGGGCAGCCGGCGGATCGGGGCGGCACCGGCTCGGCGGCGTGCGCGACGCCGACCGCGGCAAAGAGCGCAGTGGTCGCGATCAGGGCGGGAACGCAACGCGCAACGATCGTGCGCATCAGCAGTCGAAAGGACAAATTCAAAGTCTCACTCCAGAGGATCGCGGTCGCTACCGCGAGCCACTGTAACGTCGACCGCGCCCGGCCGGTTCGATGCAGCGTCAGCGCCGTCTCAGCGCCGCGTTAGCACCACTTCGAGGTATTCGCTCGGCACCACGAGCGAGCGCGGCCCGGCGACGTTGAGCCGCATCAGCAACTCCGTCAGGTCTGTCTCCAGCGCCGCCGCACTCTCCGCGGGCAGCGCGCCGAAAGCCTTGTGCACCGGCCCATACCAGGTACGAAACACCTCGATGAAATGCGCAGCCGAACGGTAGCGAAAGTTGAACATCCGCTTCGTCGCCACGATGCCCGCGGCACGTTCGCCGAACAGCGAGTTCAGATGCGACTCGACACCCCACAGCGATGGCGGCTGCAGCCCGGATGGCGGCGGCACGTGGCGGCCCAGCACCTTGAAGAGTTGGCCGATAAAACCTTCCGGCGTCCAGTTGGCCAGCCCGATGCGACCTCCGGGCCGACACACACGCGCCATTTCCGAAGCACTCTGCGCATGGTTGGGCGCGAACATCACGCCGAAGGTCGAGACCACTGCGTCGAAGCTCGCGTCTTCGAAAGGCAATGCCTCGGCGTCGGCGGTCTGAAACGCAACGTCGAGCCGCTCGGCCTTCGCCCGCTCGGCACCGCGTTCGAGCAACGAGGCGACGTAGTCGGTCGACGTCACCTTGCAGCCGCGGCGCGCCGCGGCCAGCGTGGCGTTGCCGTTGCCGGCGGCCACGTCGAGCACCCGCTCGTCAGTGCACAGGTCGCAGGCTTCGGCCAGTTCCTCGCCGACGATCTGCAGGGTGGTGCCGATGACGGCGTAATCGCCGCTGGCCCACGCGGTTTTCTGGCGGCTCTTCAGGGCATCGAAGTCGATGGGGGTGTTCATATCGGTTCTCCTTTAAGGAGGCCCACTGTCGCGCCGCAAGCACCGTCGAGTCCTGCCCCGGCGTCGCTCGCGACTGTCCGATCGTCCGCGCGACGGCATAGGCCGAGGGGCCGATGGTCAGAGCCGACTGCTATCGACAAAATCAAAGGTCCCGCTCGAAGCGGAAGGAATGACCATGGGCGCAGACACCGTCTCCGACAACATTGCCGACTCGATCGCGGCCGCGCTTGAACGCGTCGAAACCGTGCTGCGGCGCCGGCCCGACAAAGGCCTTGCCGACGACGCTCCCGCGACCGCCGAGTGGCAAGGCCGCACCCGCGTCGTCGCACGCCATGCCAACGGCAAGGAGATGGCGACCGACATGCCGAAAGAGCTGGGCGGTACCGGCGATCAGGTCAGCCCGGGATGGCTGTTCCGTGCGGCCATAGCATCGTGCGCGGTCACATCCGTCGCCCTGCTCGCGGCGCGCGAAGGCGTCGCACTCGACCAGCTCGAAGCCCGGGTCGAGAGCACGTCCGATGCCCGCGGCATGTTCGGCATGGTCGAGCTCGACGGCAGGCCCGTGAGCGCGGCGCCGTGCGACATGCGATTGCACATCCGCATCGCCGCGCGCGGTGTGTCGAAGGCGCGTTTGCGTGCACTGGTCGAGACCGGCTGCGGGCAATCGCCGATCCCTTGCGCCGTGCAGATCGCATCGCCGATGTCGCTGCACGTCCAGGTGGACGACGCGTGATGGCCGACGAATGATGGATGCGCTATCGGAAACCCTGCGCGTGGTGCGGCTGGTAGGCGCCATCTTCATCAACGCGCGCTTTACCGCGCCGTGGTGCTATCAATCACCGCGTGCCGACACGGTGGCGCCGCTGCTCGAACCAGGCGCCGAGCGAGTGGTCATCTTTCATCTCATCACCGAGGGCGAGTGCTTCGTCGAAATGAACGGCCAGCCGCCGGTGCGCCTGGTCGCCGGCGACGCGGTGCTGTTCCCGCATGGCGACGCCCACCTCATGACGTCGCAGCCCGGGCTGCCACCGGCCACTGGCGGCGGGCGGCTGGCCGAAGTTCTTTCGCGACGTCCGGGGCAACTCGCCTATGGCGGCGGCGGTGCGCGCACGCGGTTGGTTTGCGGCTATCTGGCGTGCGATGCGCGTCTCGCCGCGATGCTGTTGCAAGGCCTGCCGTCGCTGGTCAAAGTGAACGTGCGCGGCTCCAGTGCCGGCACCTGGCTGGAGGCCTCGGTGCGTTACGCGCTGGCGGAGGCTCGGTCGCCGCGGCCCGGCGGCGCCGGCGTGCTCGCCAAGCTGGCCGAAGTGCTGTTCATCGAAGTGCTGCGGCTCTACGTGAACCAGCAGGCCGAAGGCCGCACCGGCTGGCTCGCCGGCGTCGGCGACCGCATCGTCGGCGCTGCACTCAATGCGCTGCACGCGAACCCGGTGCAAGCCTGGACGCTCGACGAACTGGCCCGCGCCGCGACCACCTCACGGTCGGTGCTGGCCGAGCGCTTTCAGCAACTCGTGGGCGCCTCGCCGATGCAATACCTGACGCAATGGCGCATGCTGCTCGCGGCCAATCTGCTGTCGCGCAGCAATGCGCCGTTAGCGAGCATCGCGCAAGACGTCGGCTACCAGACCGACACCGCCTTCAGCCGGGCGTTCCGTCGCGAGTACGGCGCGCCACCGGCCGCCTGGCGGCGCATACAGTCGGGCCGCGCGCTGCCCATTCGGAGTCAAGCCAAGGCTCAACTCGCCGCCCGCCACAGCGCCGGATAGTTGCGCACGAAGCCGTCGGCGGTCACGCCGAGCAGCGCGTCGGCAGCATGTTGTCACTGCAGCGAAAATCGATGCACTGTGACTCCCGCGACTTCATCCAATTCACCGACACCGACCCTTACACCTACACCGTCGCCACCGCCGATTCGCCGTATCGCGCATCTCGACATGGACGCCTTCTTCGCGTCCGTCGAACTGCTGCGCTACCCGCAGTTGAAGGGCTTGCCGATGGTGATCGGTGGCGGCCGGCGGCGTGTCGACGAAGCGCTGCGACAGGCGCAGGGTGAAGGCGAACACAGGCGAGAACTGGCGCTGGACGAGATCCCGGTCGCCGCGTTTCCATTGCTAAAGGACTATGTTGGCCGCGGCGTCATCACCACCGCCACCTACGCGGCGCGGCAGTTCGGCGTCGGCTCTGCCATGGGCATGATGAAGGCCGCCAAACTGTGCCCGCAGGCCATCGTGCTGCCGGTCGATTTCGACGAAGTGCGGCGCTTGTCGCGGCTGTTCAAGGCCACGATCCGCGAGATCGCCCCGCTGGTCGAAGACCGCGGCGTCGACGAGGTGTATGTCGACTTCACCGAAGTGCCCGGTGGCCAGCGCGAAGGCGGGCGGGTGCTGGCACGGCTCCTCCAGAAGACGATTTTCCAGGCGACCGGCCTGACCTGCTCGATCGGCGTCGCGCCAAACAAACTGATCGCCAAGATGGCGAGCGAGTTCGACAAGCCCAACGGCATCTCGATCGTCTACGAAGAAGACGTCCAGGCCAGAATCTGGCCGCTGGCCGCACGCAAGGTCAACGGCATCGGGCCCAAGGCGGATGCCAAGCTGGAGAGCCTCGGCATTCGCACCGTGGGCGAGATCGCCGCCAAAGACCGCGACTGGCTCATCGCCAATTTCGGCAAGGCGAGCGGCGCCTGGATGCACGAGGTGTCGTGGGGTCGCGACGACCGGCCCGTCGTGACCGAGAGCGAGCCGGTGTCGATGAGCCGCGAGACCACCTTCGAGCGCGACCTGCACGCGGTGCGCGATCGGGCGCAGCTCGGCACCATCTTCACGCAGCTCTGCGAGAAGCTGGCCGACGACCTGCAACGCAAGGGCTATGTCGGCAAAACGATCGGCATCAAGTTGCGCTACGACGACTTCAAAATCGCCACGCGCGACCAGACGATGGTCGCCTTCACCGCCGACGGAAAGACCATTCGTCAGATCGCCGGCCAATGCTTGAAACGGGTGTCGCTGGAACGCCCGCTCCGGCTGCTGGGCGTGCGCGTAGGAACTCTGGCTCTCGCCGCCTCAGCGACAGCGAACCGGCCGCGCACCGACGACGACCTCGCCGCCCGTACGCCCTCACTCTTTTGACGTGTGCAGCGCGCGCGCAGGCGACACAGCAAGCCTCCGACTCAGCGCAATGCGGGATCTGCGGCCATCCGGGCCGGCTTTGCGGGCGACAGCGCCCTGAGCGTCGGCCGCTCGATCCACAGATGAAACAGCACCGAAGTCGCAATGCAGGCGGCAAAGATGCCGACGAATGACAGCACCATGCCGGAGCCACCGCGCAACCCGCCGGCCACGGCGAGCTTGCAGAGCACCGCGATCAGCGGGAAGTGGATCAGGTAGAGCGCATAAGAGGCATCGCCGAGCAGCGACACGAAACGATTGCGAAATCGCTCGGGCCAGCGCTGCTCGGCCTGGACCAGGGCCACGATCAGGGTTGCGCCGCACAGCCCATAGCCGAGGTCGAGTGCGGGCTTTGGCCAGGCGTCACGGAACACCACTTCCATGGCACCCACCGTGAAAAACGCGCCAGCTGCCAGCACCGCCGCGAGCATCGGGTGCGGCATGCGCCAGCCGCTCTGGACCACCCACGCCGTTGCGCCACCGATGCCGAACAGCAGCATCAAATCGTTGGCGAAAAACGCGCCCGGAAAGGCTTGGCTGCCCGACAAAACGTGCCAGATGAAGTTTGCTGCGAACAACACGACGGCACCAGCGAAGAACAAGCGATGAACGATGGCAAGCCCGACAACGGCATAGAAAATCAACTCGTATTGCAACGACCAAGCCACGATGATCACCGGCGCACCGGTGCCGCCCACCACCGCCGGGTCTTGCGGCAATAGGAGAAGTGCTTTCACGAGAACCCCAGCGGCAGTCGGCATCGCATCGCGCAAGGCAGGAACCGTCAACGCCAGCAAATACACCCCGGCAAAGACGAAAAGATAGGTGGGGTAGATGCGAACAGCGCGCTTGCGCAAGTAGGAGACCAGGCGCTCGGGCACGCCGAAATCCTTGCGGTGCATCAACACGATGATGAAGCCGCTCAGCACGAAAAAGAAGGCCACGCCAGCGGTGCCGCCGAAGGAGCAGAACCGCTCGATGGATGCTGCGTCAGCGCCGAAGTACTTGTCCTTGGCAAGGTTGGCCGCCAGGTGAAAACAAACGACAAGGATCGCTGCAACCGCACGGCAGGCCTGGATGGATTGATACATCTTGTAAGGCTAACCGGCTTCAGCCTGGAACGGCACGCCAAACTCGGGGACTGGCCTGCGATCAGAACAGGAAGTCGTTTGCTTCGGCGCCGGCTCAGCCGGGCGCGAGCACCAGCCGCACCGAGTCCGGCGCGACGGAGACCGCATAGCCAAGATCATCGGCGAGCGATTGCATTGCTATTGCATCGATGGCCAGCGCCCGCGGTGCGCGATGCGCATCGGCCACCCGATCGGCGATCTCGGCGGAGCGCACGGAGGCTGTGAGCTGCAAGGCGTTCGCACCGTCGGCGCTCACGGCAATGCTGCCGACCTCGTCCACGCTGTCGTGCAGGTGCGCCATCGCGCCCAGAAAAAGGTAGCGCAACGCTGCACCGTTCGGCCAACGTGGCTCGTCGGCCGGTGCTGTCGCAGCCTCGAGCGACGGATCGATCTCGATGCGCACGCCGTTCAAATCGAACGCGGCGCGCATCAGGCCGATGCACTCGGCGACCAGCACGCTGCGCGTGATGCCGTCGTCGTCGATGGCGAGCTCCCAGTCGCGCAAGGAGCGCACGCCGATGACCAATTCGCCGATCTGGTTGTCGATGAGAGACACACGCTGCTCCACGGCCGCAGCGTCGATCTGCGGCGCGGCCACTTGGCGCTTGAGCATCAGCAGCGCCATGCGTATGACCGACACCGGCGCGGCCATGTCGTGCCGCAGGGCGGGCAACGCGCGCGTCAACAGTTCGTGCCGCACCCCGGCGGCGATCCAGCTGCGGGCGCCCGGCGAAGCTTTCATCGAGCGGACGCGGGGCGCGCAACCGCCGCCGCGAGGATGCGGTCGAGCGCGTCGAAGTCGATAGGCTTTTGCAAGTAATGGTCGAACAGGCCGGCCGCACCTGTCGCATCAGTGGCCGCGAAGCCCGAGATGGCGACCAGCATCAGAGGACGGTTGCCGGCCTCGACGCGCAGACGCCGTGCTACCTCGGTGCCAGGCTGGTCCGGCAAGGTGAGATCGATCAGCGCCGCATCGAACACTTCGGTGGCCGAAGCATCGAAGGCCTGCTGCGCGGTGTAGGTACATCGCGCCGTATGGTCCTGCAGCGAGAGCAACTCCTGCAAGAGGTCGGCAGCGGGTTCGTTGTCGTCGACGATCAGCACGTTCACTGGGGCAATTCCTGACACACAAAGCTAAAGAGTATCGGCGCCCCGGCAGACCGGTGATGTAGGAGCGTGGCTACTGCCGCGCAGTGCGCGCATTGGCCGGCAAAGCCTGCGGCCAGCTGGTGCGAAACGGATTGATGTCGAGCCCGCCGCGCCGCGTGTAGCGTGCATACACGGCGAGCTTGGTCGGGCGGCACTGCCGCAAGATGTCGGTGAACATGCGCTCGACGCATGGCTCGTGGAATTCGTTGTGATTGCGAAAGCTCACGATGTACGCGAGCAAGCCCGCCTGTTCGATCGGCGGCCCGCTGTACCGGATCTGCACGCTGCCCCAGTCGGGCTGGCCGGTGACCAGGCAGTTGCTTTTGAGCAAGCGGCTGGTGAGGGTTTCGGTCACTGCCATCTGCGTGACGTCGCTGGTGAGAAGCTCCGGCGCAGGCTGGTAGTGCGTGCACTCGATGTCGAGCCGGTCGAGGTTGAGGCCGTCGAGTTCATGCACCGGCTCGGTGTCGAACTGGTCGGGCGCGATGAGCTTGACGCCGATACCCTCGATGCGATCGCTGCCGCGCCACAACGCCTCGGCGACGTCGGCACGCAGACGCTCGCGCACCGCGTCGGCCGTCGCGAACGTGCTGCCGTTGAAGCTGTTGAGGTAGAGCTTGAACGACTTGCTCTCGATGATGTTGGGCGTCTCGCACGGCACCGTGAAATGCACGATGGCGAGCTGCGGCTTGCCGCGCGGGTTGAGCCAGCTCAGCTCGAAGGCGGTCCACAGGTCGGCGCCGAAGAACGGCAGCGCGCCGGGCTTGATGCCCATGGCTTCGCGCTGCGTGGCGCGTGAGATCGGGAACAGCTGCGTCGGGTCGTACTGGTCGACGTAGGCCGACGATTTGCCGAGTTGCGATTGAGCGGCGGTGTTGTCGATCGTCATGCTGCAGCCCTGCTGGTCTCGGTCGACTTCATGAACGGCACCATATGGTTCAGGAGGATCTGCTGCACCTCTGGCGGCAGGTCGTGGCCCATACCCGGAACGGCCACGAACTTCGCGCCCGGAATGCGGCGTGCGGTGTCGACGCCGCAGGGCATCGGTACTAGCGCATCGGCATCGCCGTGCAGCACGAGGGTCGGCGACTTGATGCTCGGCAGCAGCTTCTCGCGGCCAGCATCGGCGCCGATCGCCAGCATCTGTCGCACCACGCCTTGCGGCCGGTAGGCGCGCCGGATGCCGGTCGCGATGCGATCGGCCAACACGGCATCTGGCTGCGGATAGGCGGGACTCGCAATGAGCTTGACGAGGCGCAGGCTGTAGCCGACCAGATCCGCCTCGGTCTTGCCGAGCGGCCGACGCAGCAGGGCTGCACCGACATCGCGCCGCGGACCCGGCAACCCGCGCGCGCCGCTGGAGCTCATGATGCTGACCAGGCTCAGCGTGCGCGAGGGCGCGATCGACGCCGCGTGCTGCGCGATCATCCCGCCCATCGACGCGCCGACGATGTGCGCCCTGGCGATACCGAGTGCGTCGAGTACGCCGATCGAATCGGCGGCCATGTCCTGCAGCTTGTATGCGGATTGGACCGGCAGGCCGAGGCGCTGCCGGATGGTTTGCCAAATCAGGTTGCCGTTGCCGGCCGACTCGAACCCCTGGCTCAGCCCGATGTCGCGGTTGTCGTGTCGCACCACGCGAAAGCCGGCATCCACCAGCCCCTGCACGAAGGGCTCCGGCCAGCCGATCAATTGCATGCCGAGGCCCATGATGAGCAAGACGACGGGACGATCGACATCGCCCTGGTTGCCGGTGTCGTCGACTTCGATGTTCAGTCCGTTGGCTGTCAGTTTCATTGGATGGTTTCAGGTGAATTCGCGTTCGCGCAACCATTTGGTCGCGACCCACTTTTCGCCCATCAACACCGGCGCGCCGCCGTGTAGCGTGCGGGTGGCGGGATCGGGACTGTCGTAGCTGAAGAAGACGCCGGTGCCGGGCAGCGGGGCCACTTCGAGGCCGACATCGGGAAAGGTGGTGGCGCCGCCCTGCTCCGGCGCCTGCAGATACATCAGCAGGGTGCCGACGCGCTGGCCGCCGCGCCGAAGAATGGTCGGCGTGCCGGGCTCGGACGGATCGAAATAATCGTAGTGCGGCCGGTACTGCGCGCCCGGCGAATAGCGCAACACCTGCAGCCCTTCGCCGAATTCGAGCGGCCACTGCAGCAATCTGGCGATGCGCTTTTCGAGCCGCGCCACGATCTCGTTTTCGCCGCGCTCGAAGAACATGCCGTCGCTGGTGCGATCGACGTTCATCACTTCGCCGCCCGTCTGCGTCTCGACCGTGAGCGAGCGCACCAGCCGCACGCGAGCGATGGCGATGAGCGCGTCGCACTCTTCTTGCGACAGCAGATTGCCGAAGACGACCACGCGCGGATGACGCATCGTCTGCATGATCTGCACTTGCCGGTCGCCAGCATCGACGTGGAGCGGCGAGCCTTCCAGATTCGGGCCGGGCAATGCTTTGGGTCGGTCTTCACTCGCGCTGCGCTCGATGGGAGCGGCGCCGGCAAGCGCAAAGACCTCGGCCAGCGCAGCCTCGGCTGCATCGTCCTGCCAGCCGGCATCCCGCATAGAGATGCGCAACGCGGCCGGCGAATGGCCGATCGCGAGTTGGGCCACTACCCACGCGCGCAGTTCGGGGCTGACCGGCTGGGTCACGCGGTCTTTCTGCGGAAAACGAGCCGCTCGGGCGACGACACGGCTGCGGCAAAACCATAGCCTTCGAGATCGAACTTCTCCAGCGCTCGGGGCGTGGCTGCCGTGTGCAACACCGCCCAGCGCGCCATGAGGCCACGCGCCCGCTTGGCGAAGAAGCTCACGATCTTGTACTTGTCGGCTTTCCACTCTTCGAAGACGCACTCGACCACGCGTGCGCTCAGCAAGCGCAGATCGACCGACTTGAAATACTCCTGCGACGCCAGGTTGACGACCACCGGCGTGTGGTCTGCCGCCAGCCGCTCGTTCAGATGACCTGCAATGCGCGGGCGCCAGAACGCGTACAGGTCCTTGCCGTGCTTGTTGACGAGTTGCGTGCCCATTTCGAGCCGGTAAGGCTGCAACAGATCGAGCGGCCGCAGCACGCCGTAGAGCCCGCTCAGGATGCACACATGGTCTTGCGCCCAGGCCAGTTGCGCCGTGCTCAGGGTCTTGGCACCGAAGCCGCCGTACACATCGCCGTCGAAGGCCAGCGCCGCCTGTTTGGCGTTGGTCGGCGTGCTCTTGCTCGACCATGCGGTGTAGCGCGCCACATTGAGCGCCGACAGGTTGTCGGAGAGATGCATGAGCTCGGCGATCTGCTGCGGCGATTGGGTGCGCAGAAGCTTGATGAGTTCGACCGAAGGACCGCGTGGCCCTTCGAAATGCGGCAGGGTCGCGGGCACATCGGCCGGCACCGGCGTGACGTAGTCGAGCGACTTGGCGGGGGAGAGCAAAAACAGCATCGTTCAATTATCTGCGGCAGCGATGACCCGACGGGGCGCCGGTAAAATCGATGATCCATGAGCGAACTTTCCCCCATCGTCCAGCCCGGCCTCGACAGCCTTTCCAAATCCTTCGAACCCACGGCCATCGAGGCCCACTGGGGCCCCGAGTGGGAACGCCGTGGCTATGCCAAGGCCGGCTTTTGCGGCACGCAGCAAGCCAAGGCGGGCGCCGACGCGTTCTCTATCCAGTTGCCACCACCGAACGTGACCGGCACGCTGCACATGGGGCATGCGTTCAATCACACGATCATGGACAGCCTGGCGCGCTACCACCGCATGAAGGGCGACAACACCGTGTGGGTGCCGGGCACCGACCATGCCGGCATCGCCACGCAGATCGTGGTCGAGCGGCAATTGCAGGAACAAAAGCAGAGCCGCCACGAACTGGGCCGCAAGAACTTCGTCGCGCGTGTGTGGGAGTGGAAGCAAAAGTC
Organism: Variovorax sp. RTB1; assembly: GCF_035018765.1. Taxonomy (NCBI): domain Bacteria; kingdom Pseudomonadati; phylum Pseudomonadota; class Betaproteobacteria; order Burkholderiales; family Comamonadaceae; genus Variovorax; species Variovorax sp. RTB1. Next base: position 81,760 of record NZ_JASJXG010000013.1, on the reverse strand, counting down.
GGGCAACACCATCACCGAGCAGATGCGCCGCATGGGCGATTCGGTCGACTGGAGCCGCGAATACTTCACGATGGACGAGGGCCTCTCGACCACCGTCACGCAAACCTTCGTGCAGCTCTATGACCAAGGCCTGATCTACCGCGGCAAGCGCCTGGGCAACTGGGACCCGGTGCTGAAGACCTCGGTGAGCGATCTCGAAGTGGAGAGCGAAGAAGAAGACGGCTTTCTTTGGCATATCGCCTACCCGCTCGAAGACGACAACGGCACACTGACGGTCGCGACCACGCGGCCTGAGACGATGCTCGGCGACACCGCGGTGATGGTCCATCCGGAAGACGAACGCTACAAGCATTTGATCGGCCAGCGCGTGAAGCTGCCGCTCGTGGACAAACTGATCCCGATCATCGGCGACGACTATGTCGACAGGGCCTTCGGTACCGGCGTGGTCAAGGTGACGCCCGCACACGACTACAACGACTATGCGGTCGGCCAGCGGCACAACCTGGATGTCATCAGCGTGCTGACGCTCGACGCCACCATCAACGACAACGCGCCTGAAAAGTACCGCGGCATGGACCGCTTCGTGGCGCGCAAAGCCGTGGTCGCCGACCTCGATGCGCTCGGCCTGCTGGTCGAGGTCAAGAAGCACAAGCTGATGGTGCCGCGCTGTGCCCGCAGTGGCGCCATCGTCGAGCCGATGCTGACCGACCAGTGGTACGTGGCGATGACAAAGGCCGGCGCCAACGGCCGCTCGATCGCGCAGGAGGCCATCGACGTGGTGAAGTCGGGCGAAGTCCGCTTCATTCCCGAGAACTGGGTCAACACCTATGACCACTGGATGGAGAGCATTCAGGACTGGACGATCTCGCGCCAGTTGTGGTGGGGCCATCAGATTCCGGCCTGGTACGACCAGGACGGCAATGTGTACGTGGCGCACGACGAGGCCGAAGCGCAAGCCAAGGCCGACAAGGTCGCGCCGGGCAAGACGCTCACGCGCGACGAAGACGTGCTCGACACCTGGTACTCGTCGGCGTTACTGCCTTTCTCGACGATGGGCTGGCCCAACGTGCCCGACGCCACCGAAGCGCCGCTGGCCGACTACAACCTCTACCTGCCTTCAAGCGTGCTGGTCACGGGCTACGACATCATCTTTTTCTGGGTCGCCCGGATGATCATGATGACCAAGCACTTCACCGGCCGCGTTCCCTTCAAGGACGTGTACATCCACGGCGTGGTGCGCGATGCGCAGGGCAAGAAGATGAGCAAGTCGGAGGGCAATGTGCTCGACCCCGTCGACCTGATCGATGGCATCGCGCTGCCCGGTTTGCTCGACAAGCGCACGCAAGGCTTGCGCAAGCCCGAGACGGCGCCGACGGTGCGCAAGAACACGCAAAAGGAATTTCCCGAAGGCATTCCGGCCTTCGGCGCCGATGCGTTGCGCTTCACCTTCGCGTCGCTCGCCTCGCTCGGCCGCAGCATCAACTTCGACAGCAAGCGCTGCGAGGGCTATCGCAACTTCTGCAACAAGCTCTGGAACGCCACCCGCTTCGTCTTGATGAATTGCGAGGGCCAGGACTGCGGCCTGATGGAGCACACCAAGGAAGACTGCAAGGTCGGCGGGCCGGCGCATGGCTACCTGAAGTTCAGCCGTGCCGACTTCTGGATCACCTCACAGCTGCAGCGCGTCGAGGCCGAAGTCGCCAAGGGCTTTGCCGAATACCGGCTCGACAACGTCGCCAGCGCCATCTACCAGTTCGCCTGGGACGAGTTCTGCGACTGGTATCTTGAGATCGCCAAGGTGCAGATCCAGACCGGCACCGATGCACAAAAGCGCGCTACCCGCCGCACCTTGATCCGCACGCTGGAGACGCTGCTGCGACTCGCCCATCCGGTGATCCCCTTCATTACCGAGGCGCTCTGGCAGAAGGTCGCCGGCGTGGCCGGTCGCGAAGGCGAGTCGATCATGATCGCCGCCTACCCGGAGAGCCAACCCGGAAAGATCGATCCTGCAGCCGAGGCGCACGTCGCAAGGCTGAAGGCGCTGGTCGATGCCTGCCGCACCTTGCGCGGCGAAATGAACGTGTCCCCTGCGACACGCCTGCCGCTTTACGCGGTGGCCGACGACGCCGAAGGCGCCGCCTTCCTGCGGGACTCGGCGGCAGTGCTGCAAGCGCTGGGCAAGCTCAAAGAGGTCAAGGTTTTCGACGACGAAGCAGCTTGGTCGGCAGCGGCCGACGCGGCCCCGGTGGCCGTTGTGGGGGCAGTGCGACTGTGCCTCCACATGGAAATTAACAAAGGTGAAGAAAAATCACGTATCGCCAAGGAGATCGCCCGGATCGAAGGCGAGATCGTCCGGGTGAATGGCAAGCTCGGCAATGAAGCGTTCGTCGCCAAGGCGCCGCCAGCAGTGATCGACCAGGAGCGAAAGCGGCTGGCCGATTTCAGCAGCACCATCGAAAGACTGCGTGACCAGGTTGTGCGCCTCGGCTGACAGACCGCCCGGCGCTCGCCATTTAGGCTTGGCCCGTGGCTGTTGCAGGCACGTGCGCGCCGGTTAGTCCCTTTCGGTCAGTCTTTCCCTTTCCACTTTCGAACCGACGTCCCATCTCATGTCCAATTCTTCGACCCGCATCCGTAAAGCTGTGTTCCCGGTCGCCGGCTTCGGCACCCGCTTTTTGCCGGCCACCAAGGCCCAGCCGAAAGAGATGTTGCCTGTGGTGGACAAGCCGTTGATCCAGTACGCGGTCGAAGAAGCCTACGCCGCTGGCATCCGCGACATGATTTTTGTGACGGGCCGCAACAAGCGCGCGATCGAAGACCATTACGACACCGCCTACGAGCTCGAGAGCCAGCTCGAAGCCAGCGGCAAGACCGAACTGCTGCGCATCGCGCGCTCGGTCATGCCAGACGACATGACCTGCTCGTATGTGCGCCAATCGCGCATGCTCGGCCTGGGCCACGCCGTGCTGTGCGCCGAGCACCTGGTGGGCGACGAGCCCTTCGCCGTGCTGTTGGCAGACGATTTGATGGTCGGCCCCAAAGACGGCGAGCCCGTGCTGGCCCAGATGACGAAGATGTTCGAGCGCCTCGGCAGCTCGCTGCTCGCGGTGCAAGAAGTGCCGCTCGACCAGGTCAAGCGCTACGGCATCGTGGCAGGTGATTCGGTTGAAGACGGTCTGGTCAAGGTCAACCGCATGGTCGAGAAGCCTAAGCCCGAAGAAGCGCCTTCGCGTCTCGGTGTGGCCGGCCGCTACATCCTGACGCCCGGCGTCTTCGCAGAGATTCGCCTGCAGCCCAAGGGCGCGGGTGGCGAGATCCAGCTAACCGATGGCATCGCCGCGCTGATGAAGAAAGAGGCGGTCTACGCTTACTCGTACAAGGGCGTGCGATACGACTGCGGCAGCAAGGAAGGCTTTTTGCAAGCCACTGTGGAACTGGCGCTGGCGCACCCGGAAGTCGGCGCGTCGTTCCGCGAATACCTGAAGAGTCTCGCGCTCTGAGCTTCGAAACGACGAGTTCCTACTTCGCCGGCTGAACCAGCGGCAAAACGAAGCGTGCGACCTCGTCGTCGCTGATCGGCGTCAGCGGCAGTTTGAATGCCTCGCGCAGTCGCGCCACAAGCGATTGCGCCCACAGCGCGTTGCACACCAACCCTGCATGGTCGTCTGCAAGCAATAAGTTGTGCGGGTCGTCTCCGATGGAGTTGGTCACAACGAAGCTTTTGCCGATGGTCACGGTCTTGAACGCCGGCTTGGGGGCGCCGCCTCGCGTACCCCACCGTTGCACCAGCCAGGCCGCATCGTCGAAGAACGCCGTGTTGGGCTCACTCTCCGCGAGCTTTCGGACTCCGGCGTTGAAACTGTCGAGCGCCTTCCAGATATTGTTTCGCTCGGCTTCCGAAACCCAATTGTTATTTTGTGCCGCGTCGTCCGCTTCGTTCGCGATGCCGGCCACCAGAATGAGCGTCTGCGGGTGCGATTCGTGGATGAGCTTGAGCGTCGCGCCGATCTGCTTGACGCAGCGCGAAGTCAGTTCCGCCAGCTTGGGCGAATCGGGCTCCCGCGACTGCAGGTCGAGCGAACTCGACCAGTCGTTCAGTCCCATGCGGATCAGGACAACGCCGCGCTTCCAGCGCTCAGGCTCTTTGTCCATCAAGGCAACCAGTCGCGGTGCCTGGCGGAATCGCCCATCCATCAAATTAGCGCAGCTCGCACCCGAGTTGGCGAAGTTGTAAAGAAAGTCTTCTTTCTTGGGTGCACGGCCGCCACTTAAACCCAGTGCCTCACGGCCGGTCGCGAGCAAGCCCGAACTGCCCCAGACAACCCATGGACCACTGTCGATTTCCTTGCCACGCAGCTTGTCGAGAACTTCGGTCCAATTGAAGGTTCGCGCATGAAAAGGGCCGCCGCGCTCGCCGGTGCCGGCAGGAAACGCAACGCGGTCCTGGAACGAGTGGCTGTTGGAATCGCCGATGACCGCAAATGGAATGGCGGTCGGCGACACCTTTCGGTTGAGTGCGTTGTCGGGCACGTCCTGGCTCCAGACATTGAAAGCCAGCATCAGGCCGGCCGTGACGAACGCGGCGAAGCCGACGCGACGAAAGCCGGTGCGCATGATCTTCAGCGCCGGCGAATGATGTGGATGAACTCGTCGCCGACCGTCTGCTGTTCGACGAGATCGTTACCCGTTTGCCGCGCAAAAGCCTGAAAGTCGCGCACCGAGCCCGCATCGGTCGCCACCACCTTCAGCAACTGGCCGCTGGCCATGTCGTTGAGCGACTTCTTGGCCTTGAGGATGGGCAGCGGGCAGTTCAGGCCGCGGGTGTCGAGCTCTTTGTGGATGTGCATCGCCGTCTTTCGAGTACGCTGGAAATAGTCTTGCGCGTTGGCACCGATTTTAGGCGGCAGGCATGTCGGACGTTGCGGGCACTGCAGGTGCAGCCGCCGGCTTTGGCCAATCGACGAACTGCGGCTCGATGCCGCGCGTGCGCAGCCAGTCGGCCAATGCGTAGCCGGTGCCCGCGGGCCAGCAACGCAAATTCGGCAGATCGTAGAGCCGGTAGTCGACCAGTTCGGGCGACAACGACACCTCGCCATCGGCTACCGCGTGGTACGCGATGATGATCTGGTTCATCCGCTGGAAGTCGTACACGCCGACCAGATTGAGTTCGGTCGCGTCGAGGTTGGTCTCCTCCTTGATCTCGCGTGCGATGCCTTCTTTTGGCGTCTCGCCGGCTTCCATGAAGCCGGTGATGAGTGCGTACATCTTGCTGTTGGTCCAGGCCGCGTTGCGTGCCAGCAGCACCTGCCCACGGTATTCGATGATGGCCGCGAGCACGGGCGTCGGGTTGTTCCAGTGCGTGTGGCCGCAGTTGGGGCAACGCAGGCGCGACTTGGGGCCACCGTCTTCGTTCAGCGCAATCCACTCGAGTGGCGTGGCGCAAACCTGGCAAAACTTGGGATCTGGCATGGGAACCTTAAGGAAGCGTCGGCGGACGCCTTAGGAGAGCTACGCGGGGAAAACGCCAGTCGACAGATACCTGTCACCGCGGTCGCAAACAATGAAAACGATGACAGCGTTCTCGACTTTTTTCGCGATGTCGAGCGCCACCCAGAGCGCGCCCGCCGCGGAGATGCCACCGAAAATACCCTCTTCGCGCGCCAGTCGCCGGCACATCTCTTCGGCGTTGTCCTGGCTCACGTTGACCACCGTGTCGACCCGGCTCGGCTCGTAGATCTTGGGCAGATACTCCTCCGGCCATTTACGGATGCCCGGAATGCGAGAACCCTCGTCGGGTTGGGCGCCGATGATCTGCACGGCCGCGTTCTTTTCCTTCAGGAACCGCGAGACGCCGGTGATCGTGCCGGTCGTGCCCATGGCACTCACGAAGTGCGTCACTTCGCCGTCCGTATCGGCCCAGATCTCGGGCCCGGTTGTTTCGTAGTGGATGCGCGGGTTGTCCGGGTTGGAGAACTGGTTGAGCACCCGCCCCTTGCCTTGCGCGACCATCTGGTCGGCCAGGTCGCGGGCGTATTCCATGCCGCCGCTCTTGGGCGTCAGCATGAGTTCAGCGCCGAAGGCTTTCATGGTCTGGGCGCGTTCGATGGAGAGGTCTTCCGGCATGATCAAAACCATGCGGTAACCCTTGATAGCCGCAGCCATTGCCAGCGCGATGCCGGTGTTGCCGGAGGTCGCTTCGATCAGCGTGTCGCCGGGCTTGATTTCACCGCGCTCCTCGGCGCGCTTGATCATCGAAAGCGCTGGCCGGTCTTTCACCGAGCCGGCCGGATTGTTGCCTTCCAGCTTGCCGAGAATCACGTTGTTGCGCTTGGCGTTTTCGGCTGCGTCGATGCGTTGCAATGCGACCAACGGCGTTTTACCGATGGCTTCTTCGATCGTCGGGTAATTCATACAAGACACTGTGCCATAATTTTGGGTTGCTCTCTTCCGTGCCCGGGTGGTGAAATTGGTAGACGCAGGGGACTCAAAATCCCCCGCCGAAAGGCGTGCCGGTTCGATTCCGGCCCCGGGCACCACGGATTTCCAGAGCTGTTAGATCGTCGTCCAGCCATTGGTCACCGCGATCTTCAGCAACTCGCTCGCCGAATCCACACCCAGCTTGCGCCGCAAGCTGAAACGATGCGTCTCCACCGTGCGCACGCTGATGTCCAGCTCCTTCGCCACCAGTTTGTTGCTGCGCCCATGCGCCAGCAGCAGCAGCACCTCGTGTTCACGAGCGGTGAGCTGCGGCGTCGTGTTGCCGAACTGCAGCATCAGGTCGGACACCTGCGCGCTGAAGTAACTGCCTCCGGCACACACCGCGCTGATGGCGCTCAGGATTTCTTCTGTCGGCGACTCCTTGAGCACGTAGCCCCGCGCGCCTGCGCGGATGGCGCTCAGCACGTACTCGCGGTTGTCGTACATGCTCAGCATCAACACCAGCACCTCGGGGTGACGCGTGCGCAGCAACGTCGCCAGCTCGATGCCGTTCATGCCGCGCATGCCGACATCGATCAGCATCAGGTCGGGCGGATCGGCGGCGGCCAGCGCCAATGCTTCGGCGCCACTCGCCGCTTCACCGATCACCCGAAGATGCGGCACCACGGCCAGCCGCGCACGCAGTCCGTCGCGCACGAGGGAATGGTCGTCGACAATCACGAGGCGGATCGGCGCAGGCTCGTCGCTCATACGGCTCACATGGGGCAAAGGGCTCGTGCCGCCGATGTCGTTCGGGCCGGTCATGCGGGCACCGCCAATGGAAAGCTCGCAATCAACGATGTGCGGCCCGGCTGCGAGATGAGCTGAAAGCTCCCGCCGTTGCGCTCCACCCTCTCGCGCATATTCGTGAGTCCGATGCCGCGGTCCTTGCTGTGCTCGACGTTCTGCACATCGAAGCCGCGTCCGTCGTCGGTGATTCGAAGCTCGAGCCGGTCGTGTGCATCGTCCAGCCGAATGTCGATGTGACTGGCCCCGGCGTGCCGCTCGGCGTTGCGCAACGCCTCCTGCGCAACACGAAACAGGCTCACGGCCTGCAGCTCTGGTAGCCGTTCTTCATGCACGTGCGGCGACACGGTCACCGTCAGGCCACTTCGCTGCGCGAGCTCGTTGCCGATGTGCTCCAGCGCCGCAGGCAATCCCAGGTCGTCGAGCAAGGCGGGCCGCAAGTCGTGCGAGATCCGCCGGACCTCGCCGATGGCTTGCGACAGCGCGCCGATCTCCTTGTCGATCGCCGTCACCGGTGCGTTGCCCGGATGCGCCAGCCGGTGCCCGACCAGCTCGAACTGGTATTTGATCGAGACCAGCAGCTGACAGATATGGTCGTGCAACTCACGCGACACCCGGGCGCGCTCGTCCTCTTGGGAGCTAACAACGCGGTGCGCCAGCGCCTTCAGCTTGCGATCGGCCTGGCGCTGCTCGCTGATGTTGAGCGCCAGCCCTCCGGCGAACACGCCGATGGCCGCGATCATCGCCACCGTCGCCAGGCCGAGCAGCGTTTGCCGGACGCTGGCCAGCAGACTCCCTCGCAGCTTGGCGGCGGCGGCATCCACGTCATCAAGGTAGATACCGGTGCCAAGCATCCAGCCCCATCGCGGGAGCTCGACCGAATATCCGAGCTTGCGTTCGATACGGCCGGTCGAAGGCTTCGGCCACAGATAGCGCTGGTAGCCCCCGCCCTCGTGAGCCCGTGCGATCAGCTCGCGGATCATGTAGGTGCCCTCGGTATCGCGACGGTTCCAAAGGTTCTGGCCAACGAGGTCCGGCTGGCGCGGATGAACCAGCGTCAGGCCCTCGCGGTCGTACACATAGAAGTAGCCGTCATCGCCGAAGTTCATGTTCGCGAGGATGGCCTTGACCTGCTCCTTGGCGGGCTCGTCGTCGCGCCCTGCTCCGTAGAGGTTGTCGATGGAAGTGAGCGCCAGCGCGATGTAGCTGCGGAGCTCTTCGCGCTTGGCGCTGAGCAATACATCTTCGAGCACCTGAGCCTGACGTTGCTCAAGTCGCTGGGTCTCGATCACCAGCAACCCGCCGATCGCAGCGATGGCAAAGAGAAGTGGCGCCACTGCGAGCAACAGGATCTTGGCCTTCGGTTTCATGGCTGTGATTGTGCGATGCAGCCGCCGCTTCAGGCACTCACCAAGGCGACTTGGCGTTTTCCCTTAGGCAGTACTACCGAGAGCATCCCCGCACTCATGCGAATACAAAAAGAATCAGGGCCGCCCAATAATTGGGCCGCTCAAAACCGTTATCGCTACCGCAACCGCAACCGCGAACCCTTCATCACCACTGCAGGAGACATGACTTGACCCGCTTCCCGAAAAAAATTGCCACTGCCATCGCGCTGGCAGCCCTCACCACTTTCGCCATGGCAGCCGATCCGATCAAGATCGGCGTCGACGGTCCGTTCACCGGCGGCTCGTCGTCGATGGGCGTGAGCATGCGCGACGGTGTCCGGCTCGCCGCAGCTGAAATCAACAAGGCCGGCGGCGTGCTCGGTCGCCAGATCGAACTGGTCGAACGCGACGACGAAGCCAAGAACGAACGTGGCGTACAAATCGCCCAGGAGTTCATCAACAAGGAAAAGGTGACCGCGGTCGTCGGCTACATCAACACCGGCGTGGCACTGGCCTCGCAACGCTTCTTCCAGGACGCCAAGATCCCGGTGCTGAACAACGTCGCGACCGGCTCGGTCATCACGCACCAGTTCGACAAAGACCCTGAAAATTACGTGTTCCGCAACGCTGCGCACGACAGCATTCAGGCGCCGATGATCGTGGAAGAAGCCATCACCCGCCGCGGCTTCAAGAAGGTCGCCATCCTGGCCGACTCCACCAACTACGGCCAGCTCGGCCGGGAAGATCTGGAGAAGGCGCTGAAGGCCAAGGGCATCACCCCGGTCGCCGTCGAGAAATTCAACATCAAGGACGTCGACATGACGGCCCAGTTGCTCAAGGCCAAGGAAGCCGGCGCCGAGGCCATACTGACCTACGGCATCGGCCCCGAGCTGGCGCAGATTGCCAACGGCATGACCAAGCTGGGCTGGAAAGTGCCGATGGTCGGCAGCTGGACGCTGGCGATGGCCAACTTCATCGACAACGCGGGCCCCGGCGGTGACGGTGCGCGCATGCCGCAAACCTTCATCCAGGAACCGACCACTCCAAAGCGCAAGGCCTTCATCGACAACTTCGTGACGACCTTCAAGCCGAAGAACAACCGGATGGATTCGCCGGTGTCGGCCGCCCAAGGCTACGACTCTATCTACCTGTTGGCCGCCGCCATCAAGCAGGCCGACAGCACCGAAGGCCCGAAGGTCAAGGCCGCGCTGGAAGACCTGAAGACGCCGGTCGAAGGCGTGGTGACGACGTACACCAAGCCGTTCAGCAAGGACGACCATGACGCCATCACCTCGAACATTCCGGTGTTCGGTGAAGTCAAGGGCGGCCGCGTGGTGTTCGCCAACGCCGAAGACCAGAAGTCGGCCGGCACCGTCCGACTGAAAAAGTAAAGCGCCTCGCGCCGAGCGCCGCCCCGGGGTCCAGCCCCGCGGCGGCGCGTTTTTCGTTTAACCAAAGAGCCGTCATGCAAATCCTGACCCAACTCATCTTCAGCGGCATCGCGCTGGGCATGATCTACGCCGTCATCGCGTTCGGTTATCAACTCACCTTCGCGACATCCGACACGTTGAACTTCGGGCAGGGCGATGCGCTCATGCTGGGCGCACTGGTCGGCCTCACGCTGGTCGGCCTGGGCGTCAACTACTGGCTGATGATCCCGATCGTTTGCGTGTTCGGTGCCTTTCAGGGCGCCGTGGTCGAACGCATCGGCGTCCGGCCAGCCATCAAGATCAAGTCGGAGTTCGGATGGATCATGTCGACCATCGCGCTCGGCATCATCTTCAAGAACGTGGCTGAAAACGTCTGGGGCCGCGACGACCTCAAGTTCCCTTCACCATTGCCCGAATCGCCTCTGCACTTCCTCGGCGCCAACGTTCTGCCAATGGAAATTCTGGTGGTCGGCGGCGCGCTGCTCATGATGCTGGCGGTCGAGTTCTTCAACCGCAAGACGATCTACGGCAAAGCGGTGGTCGCGACCTTCAACGACCGCGACGCGGCGAAGTTGATGGGCATCAACACCGGGCTCGTCATCACCTTTTCTTATGCGCTGTCGTCGATGACGGCAGCCTTTGCCGGCGTGCTGATCGCACCCTTGACGCTCACCGGCGCCACCATGGGCGCGGTGCTCGGGCTCAAGGCTTTTGCGGTCGCCATCATTGGTGGGCTGACCAGTGGCATGGGGATCGTGGTGGGCGGGATCATCCTGGGCATCGCCGAGACCACGACCGGCTTTTATCTGAGCACCGGTTACAAGGATGTGCCCGGCCTGGTGCTGTTGTTGATCGTGCTGGCCGTGCGCCCGGCGGGTCTGTTCGGCAAGACCGCCATCAAGAAGGTCTGAGCGAGCTCAACCGACATCCCCATGAAAAAGCAACACCTCCTTCTGTACATCGCGGGCATCGCCGCGCTGCTGCTATTCCCGATCGGTATCGACAATCCGTACTACATCCACCTGCTCGAAACCATCATGATCTATGCGATCGTGCTGTTCGGGCTGGACATCGTGGTCGGCTACACGGGCCAGGTTTCTCTCGGCCACGCAGGCCTCTTCGGCCTCGGTGCCTACACTGCCGGCGTGCTGGTCATGAAGCTCACCGCGCCGATCTGGATCACCATCCCAGCCGCCGTGCTTTTCACTGCCGGCTTCGGCGCCTTGCTCGCATTGCCCGCGCTCCGCGTGTCCGGGCCTTACCTCGCGATGGTCACGCTGGCCTTCGGCACCATCATCCAGATTCTCATCAACGAGATGAGCTTTCTGACCGAAGGCCCGATGGGCATCAAGCTGAACAAGCCAACGCTCTTCGGCCATCGGCTCGACGAACGCGAGTACTACTGGCTGGTGGCGGTGCTCATGGTGCTGGCGCTGATCGTGGTGCATCGCATCCTGCGCTCGCACCTGGGCCGCGCCTTCGAAGCGTTGCGCGGCAGCCCTGTCGCGTCGGATTGCATGGGTGTTTCGGTGTACCGCTACAAGGTTTATGCGTTCGTCATCAGCGCCGGTTTCGCGGGACTGGCCGGGTCGCTCTACGCGTACTCCGAGCAATACATCTCGCCCAACTCGTACAACTTCGAACTCACCGTGCTGTTCCTGCTGGCCGTGATCATGGGTGGGCGCAAGAGCCGCATCGGCTCGCTGGTGGGCGCCGCCATCATCGTTCTGCTGCCCAAGTTGCTGGACGATATCGCGATGTTCCGATACGTGTCGGTCGGACTGGCGGTCATGGTGCTGGCGGTCGCTGTCGTAGCGGTACGGCGCGGCAAGTCGACGCCCGCGCAGATGGCCATTCCGGTGGTCGGCACCATCGCGCTGGCGGCCCTGTCGTTCTGGTTGCAGACCATGACCGACTGGCGTCTGTCGATCTTCGGGATCATTACCCTCTTCGTTGTGTATTACCTGCAAGACGGCATCGTCGGCTTCGTGCGCACCGCCCTCAATCTGAAGCGCCCCAAAGCGCGCTCGGATATCACCGGCGACGTGCAGTTCACACCGGTCGACGCGGTGTCGCAGGCGGCTGGCGGCACCGGCAGCGCCGAAGTGCTGAACGCGACCGGCGTGCTGATGCAGTTCGGTGGCCTCAAGGCACTCAACAACGTCGACTTGAGCATCAAGCGCGGCACCATCCACGGCCTGATCGGCCCCAACGGTTCGGGCAAGAGCACGATGATGAACGTGCTCACGGGCATCTACGTGCCGACCGCGGGCGCCATTTCTTTCGCCGGCCGCTCGCTGGTCGGCCGCACCTCGTCGGACATCGCCTTGTCGGGCATCGCACGGACCTTTCAGAACGTGCAATTGTTCGGCGAAATGACGGCACAGCAGAACGTGCAGGTCGGCCTTCACCACACATTCGAGAGCAACCTGATCGACGTATCGATTCACACACCGCGTTACCGGCGCGAGAGCGTGGCATCGATCGAACGGGCGCTCGGCTTGCTGCGCTTCGTCGGGCTCGAAGAGCTGTCGCAGGAAGAGGCGCGCAACCTGCCCTATGGCAAGCAGCGGCTGCTGGAGATCGCACGCGCGCTGGCGCTCGACCCGCAACTGCTGCTGCTCGACGAGCCGGCCGCAGGCCTGACGGCACCGGACATCAAGGAACTCATCACGATCATCCGAAAGATCCGCGACCACGGCGTGACCGTGATCCTGATCGAGCACCACATGGACGTGGTCATGAGCATGTGCGACACCGTGTCGGTGCTCGACTTCGGTCAGAAAATCGCCGAGGGCGAACCCGCCGCGGTGCAAGCCGACGAAAAAGTCATCGAGGCTTACCTCGGCGGGCAAGCCTCCGACGAAGCGCAACCCGCCTGAGGCGGCGAGAGAACAACATGCTCACTATCCAGAATCTCTTCGCCGGCTACGGCAAGGTACAGGTGCTGCAAGGCATCTCGATCGAAGTGCCCAAAGGCAAGGTCGTCACGCTGATCGGCTCGAATGGCGCCGGCAAGACGACGACGATGCGCGCTGTGTCCGGAATGATCTCGCCGACCGGCGGCGAGATCACGCTGAACGGCAAGCGTATCGACGGGCTCGAGTCGTATCACATCGCCAAGCTGGGCCTCGCCCATTCACCCGAAGGCCGCCGCGTCTTCGCGACGATGACGGTGACCGACAACCTCATCCTCGGCGCCTTTCCACGGCTGACTGGCAGCCGGCCCAAGGGCGACGTCAGCGCCGACCTGGAGCGTGCGCTGGAGCTGTTTCCGCGGCTGAAAGAACGGCGTATGCAACTTTCGGGCACCTTGTCGGGCGGCGAGCAGCAGATGCTGGCGATGGCGCGCGCGATCATGCTGAACCCTGAAGTCGTGTTGCTCGACGAGCCTTCGATGGGTCTCGCGCCGATCCTGGTCGAAGAGGTGTTCCGCATCATCGCGCGGCTGAAAAGCGAGGGCGTGACGATGCTGCTGGTCGAACAGTTCGCGGCCGCTGCGCTCAAGGTGGCCGACTACGGCTACGTGCTGGAGAACGGCCGCATCTCGGTGCATGGTCCGGCCGCCAAGTTGCGCGACGACCCCGCAGTGAAGGCCGCGTATCTGGGCGGCAGCCACTAACTGCGACAACGCCGAGTCCGGCCTGATGGCCGGTAACTCCAGAGGTAACGGCTAAGGCAATGACTGAGTTTTTAGCGGCTGCAAGCCGGTCGCCACAGTCGGATACAGCAGCCGCACACGCAACTCGCGCTTCATGCGCGTGTTGTCGAGCCGGCGCGATTCGCCCATGAAGCTGAGCAACGACAGCGGCAACTCGGCTCCCGCCTGCTCGCGTGCGATGCGTCTGGGCCGGGGCAAGCCGTAGAGATCGGCCGCCAGGTCGACGTAGTCACCCATCTTGATGTCACTGTCGTCACTGGCATTGAACACGCGCTGCGTGCCGCCACGCCACAGCGCCACCACGCAGGCCCGCGCCAGGTCGTCGGCATGGATGTGATTGGTATAGACGTCGTCTTCACTGCGCAACACAGGCGTGCCTTTGCGGAGACGCTCGCGCGGCGTGCCGCCTTCGCGGTCGGGCGCGTAGATGCCGGGGATGCGCAGGATACGCACTGCCACGCCGGCGCGGCCGAGCCATCGCACCGAACGCTCGGCATCGACACGACGGTGCGCGCGGGGCGTGTGTGGGCTTGCCGCGCGCGTCTCATTTACCAGCGCACCACCGCAATCGCCGTAGACGCCGCTGGTCGAGCCGTAGACGAGTGCGTCGGGCAACGAGCGCAGGCGCAGTGCTCGCGCGAGCGCGACGGTGCGAGCGTCACGCCACCATCCCGTGCCCTCGACGTTGGCCGGTGGCGCCAGATGCAGCACGCGCGTCGCGATGCCGGCAAGACGCCCCAGCGAGCTCGGCACATCGAGATCGGCGACCAGCGGCGTGATCCCGGCTGCGCGCAATGCGGGCACCCTGTCGGGCGAAGAAGTCAGCGCGACCAGCTGCACACGGCCGCGCAAGGCGAGTGCGGCGCGCATCCCGACATCGCCGCAGCCGACGATGAGTACCCTTGCTCGCCGAAAGCGCGCAGGCCGCGCGCCAATGGGACTGTTGATTGAAGGCAAAATCCGTGTCCCTTCCAGAGATTGACCGAAGAATACCCATGACCAGCGCCGCGCCGCACGAAGCGGGCTTTTCCATCAGCATCGAGCCGAGCGGCAGAAGCTTTGTCGTGCAACCCGACGAAACCATCCTCGCGGCAGGCATCCGCCAGGGCATCGGCCTGCCCTACGGCTGCAAGGACGGCGCCTGCGGCTCGTGCAAGTGCAAGAAACTGTCCGGCGAAGTCACGCTCGGGACGCATCAAAGCAAGGCGCTGAGCGCCGAAGAAGAACTTGCCGGCTACGTGCTGACCTGCTGCGCGCGCCCGCAGAGCGACGTCGTTCTCGAGTCGCGCCAGGTGACCGAGGCCGGCGCTTTCCCGATCCGCAAGATGCCGGCGCGCGTGGCGGCGCTGGTCAAGAAATCGCACGACGTCGTGATGCTGCGCCTGCAGTTGCCAGCCGGCGAGCCGCTGCAGTTTCATGCCGGCCAGTACGTCGAGTTCATCCTGCGCGACGGCGCACGGCGGAGCTATTCGATGGCCAACGCGCCGCATACGTTGGGTGAGCCGGGTACCGGCATCGAACTGCACATTCGGCACTTGCCCGGCGGCAAGTTCACCGACCACGTGTTCGGCGCGATGAAAGAGAAAGAGATTCTTCGCATCGAAGGCCCGTACGGCAGCTTCTTTTTGCGCGAAGACTCGGAAAAGCCGATCGTGCTGCTCGCCTCGGGTACAGGTTTTGCACCGATCAAGGCACTGCTGGAGCATATGAAGTTCAAGGCCATCGACCGCGCTGCGATCTTGTACTGGGGCGGCCGCCGGCCCGAGGATTTGTACATGGATGAATGGGTGCGGGCACAGCTCGCCGGAATGCCCAACCTGCGCTACGTGCCTGTCATCTCCAACGCCGTGCCCGATGACAACTGGACCGGTCGAACCGGCTTCGTGCATCAGGCCGTGCTCGAGGACTTCGCAGACCTTTCGGGCTATCAGGTGTACGCCTGTGGCGCGCCCATCGTGGTGGACTCGGCCAAGCGCGATTACATGGCGCTGGGTGGACTGCCCGAAGAGGAGTTCTTCGCAGACGCCTTCACGACAGAGGCGGACAAGGCAATTCCCTGACGCCATGGCCATGAACAAACGCACCTTTCTTGTCTTGCTGGCGCTCAGCGCTGCCGTGGTCCAAGCGCCAGCGCAGGCGCAATCGAACAGCCGTCCGATTCGTCTCGTCGTGCCTTACGCAGCCGGCGGCCCGATTGACGTCACCGCGCGCATCCTGGCCGAGCGCGTCAAAGACGTGCTCGGGCCGGTCATCATCGACAACAAGCCCGGTGCGGGCGGCAACATCGGTGCCGACATCGTCGCCAAAGCGCCACCGGACGGCCTGACGATCGGCATCGCGGCGACGGCAACCAACGCTGTCAACCCGTGGCTTTACAGCAAGATGCCGTTCAACGCGGCGACCGACTTCGCACCCCTCACGCAGATGGTCCGCGTGCCCAATGTGCTGGTGATGAACGCGGCGGCCGCGGAGCGCCTGAAAATCAACACGGTGGCCGACCTGATTCGCTACGCCAAGGCCAACCCCGCCAAACTCAACTACGGGAGCGGCGGCAACGGCAGCGCCGGCCATCTGGCGGGCGAGTTGTTCAAGAAGGAGGCCGGCATCTTCGCGGTACACATCCCTTACAACGGCGGCAGCCCGGCCCAGCTGGCGCTGGTCTCGGGCCAGGTCGATTTCAACTTCGACAACCTTGCGACCGCAGCGCCGAACATCCGGTCCGGCAAGCTGAAGGCGATCGCCGTGACGACGTTGCAACGCAGCCCGTCGCTGCCCGAGGTGCCGCCGGTGGCCGAAACGCTCAGGGGCTTTTCGGTCGATACGTGGTGGGGCTTGGTGGCGCCGGCCGGTACGCCGCCCGACGTGATCGCCAAGCTGAACAAGGCCTTTGTCGATGCGCTCAATGCGCCGGAAACAAAGACGCGTTTTGCATCGCTGCTGGCCGAACCCGTGCCGACGACGCCGGATCAGTTCGGCGCGTTCATGAAAAGTGAGATGGCCAAGTACGAGAAAGTCGTCAAGGCCACGGGCGCAAAGGTGGACTGAGCGGTTACTCGCCGACTATTCCCCAAGATAGGCGGCGCGGACTTTCGGATCGCTCAGCATCACCTTGGCATCGCCGAACATGGAGATCAGCCCCGACTCCATCACATAGCCACGGTCGGCGAGCTGCAGCGCGCGGTTTGCGTTCTGCTCGACCAGCAAGATGGTCACGCCCTGCGACGCCACCGTTTGCACGACCTCGAAGATCTTGTCGCACATGATCGGCGACAGGCCCATCGTCGGCTCGTCGAGCAACAACACTTTGGGGCGCGCCATCAAGGCACGTCCCATGGCAAGCATCTGCTGCTCGCCACCCGACATGGTGCCGGCCAGTTGCGTCGCGCGCTCTTTCAGGCGGGGGAACGTCGTGAAAACGCGATCGATGTCGTTGCCGATCTCGACCTTGTCCGTGCGAATGTAAGCGCCGATCTGCAGGTTCTCGGTGATCGTCATGCGCGTGAACACGCCACGGCCCTCGGGCACCATGACCAGGCCCTCCTTGACGAGATCCCAGGCGCCGCGGCCCTTGATGTTCTTGCCCAGGAATTCGATGGTGCCGCCGAGGTGCGGCAAGGTGCCGGTGATGGCCTTCATCGTTGTCGTCTTGCCGGCGCCGTTGGAGCCGATCAACGAAACGAGCTCGCCCTCTAGCACTTCGAAGTCGATGCCCTTGACGGCCTGAATGCCGCCGTACGCGACTTTCAGGCCGCTGACCTTGAGTAGTGTCTGGGCCATGTCAATGTCCTCCGGTGCCGAGGTAAGCCTCGATCACCTTTTCGTTTTTCTGTACGTCGGCGGGCACGCCTTCGGCGATTTGTTTGCCGTAGTCGAGCACCGTCACGCGGTCGCACAAACCCATGATGAGCTTCACGTCGTGTTCGATGATGAGCACCGTGCGGTTGTCCTTGCGAATGCGGTCGATGAGTTCGCGCAACTGCAGCTTCTCGGTCGCGTTCATGCCGGCAGCCGGTTCGTCGAGCGCGATGAGTTTCGGGTCTGTCGCTAGAGCACGCGCGATTTCGAGCCGGCGCTGGTCGCCATAGCTCAGGGTGCGCGCCTTAAAGTCCGCGTACTTGCCAACACCGACGTACTCGAGCAGTTCCATCGCGCGTTTGGCAATCGCCGCTTCCTCCGTCTTGAAACTGCTCGTGCGAAAGATCGCGCCGAACACGCCCGAGTGGGTGCGCACATGGCGCCCGACCATCACGTTCTCGAGGGCCGTCATTTCAGCAAAAAGGCGGATGTTCTGAAAAGTGCGGGCGATGCCGGCTTGCGCCACCTCATGCACCGCCGTGGGTTGGTACGGCTTGCCGCCCAATTCGAAGCTGCCGCTGTCCGGCGTGTAGAGCCCGGTGATCACGTTGAAGAAGGTCGTCTTGCCGGCGCCGTTGGGGCCGATCAGGCCGTAAACCTGGCCCTGCTTGATGGTGATGCCCACGTCCGACAGCGCCTGCAAGCCGCCGAAACGTTTGGAGATGCCGCGCACCTCGAGAATGGTTTCAGTCATGTGCTGGCTCGTTCAAGGATTGATCGACATCGGACGCGCGGCACCGCCGGGCACTTCATCGGATGGTGCCTCGAGGCCCGAGCCGTGCTGCTGGATCGATCCATCGATCGGCACCGGGCTGCCCTTGGCCGACGCGAGCGACTTGCCGTGGTCTGGCGATGGCCACAAGCCACGCGGCCGTACCAGCATGATGATGATCATGGCAAGCGCGATAAAGAGCTGGCGCAGGATGGATGCATCGAGTCGGCCGTCGGTCAGCGCCTGGAGCGGACCCGCCACGTAGCGCAGCACCTCGGGCAGCGTCGCCAGCAATACCGCGCCGAGGATCACGCCCGGCAAATGGCCGATGCCACCCAGCACGACCATCGCGACGATCATCACCGACTCGTTCAAATTGAAAGACTCCGGCGTGATGGCGCTTTGGAACGACGCGAACATGGCACCCGACACGCCGCCAAAGCTGGCGCCCATGCCGAAGGCCAGCAGCTTCATGTTGCGTGTGTTGATGCCCATCGCCTTGGCGGCGATTTCGTCCTCCCGAATCGCCATCCAGCCACGCCCGACTCGCGAGTTCTGCAGGCGGTGCGAGATGACGAGCGTGACCAGCACGAAGACCAGAAACAGGTAGTAATACAGCGTGACCGAAGACATCGTATAGCCGCCGATGGTCAAAGGCTTGCCCAGATTGAGCCCGAAAAAATGCACCGAATCGATCCCGTCGATGCCTTTTGCGCCGTTGGTGATGTTGGCCGGGTGGTCCAGCGTGTTCATGAACACACGAATGATTTCACCGAAGCCCAGCGTCACGATGGCCAGATAGTCGCCGCGCAGTTTGAGCGTGGGTGCGCCGAGCAGCACACCAAAAACCCCCGCGAGACCCAGCGCCAGCGGAATCACCACCAGCAGCGGCGTGTGCAGCCCACCCGGAAACATCGCGGCGATGGCCGGGAAGTTATCGGTCAACTGCGAGGAATTGAGCAACGCGTACATGTACGCGCCGATCGCATAGAAGGCCACATAGCCCAGGTCGAGCAGACCGGCGTAACCGACCACGATGTTCAAGCCCAGCGCCAACAGGCAATAGAGCAAAGCGGTGTCGGCGATGCGCACCCAGGCATTGCCGAACTGCTGCAGGATATGCGGCAGCACGATGAGGGCAATGGCCGCGAGGATGAAGAGAACAATGCTTTTTTTCTTTTGCATGGTGTTCACTCCTTAAGCTCGGTCTGCCACGCGCTCGCCCAGCAAGCCGGATGGTCGCACGGTCAGTGTGATGATGAGGATCACGAACGCGAAGATGTCGGCATGCTGGCTGCCCAGCACATCGCCTGTGAGCGTGCCCAGGTAACCGGCCCCGATCACTTCGACCAGTCCCAGCACCAACCCGCCGACCACGGCGCCCGGCAGGTTGCCGATGCCGCCGAACACCGCCGCAGTGAAGGCCTTGAGGCCGGGCAAGAAACCCATCGAGTGGTTGGCGATGCCGTAGTTGGAAGCTTGCATCACGCCAGCGATGGCTGCGAGCACCGCACCGATGACGAATGTCGCTGAAATCACCACGTCAGGGCGGATGCCCATGAGCGACGCGACGCGCGGGTTCTCGGCGGTGGCACGCATCGCGCGGCCGAGTTTGGTGTAGTTGACCAACCAGGTCAGCACGGCCAATGAAATAGCGGTAACGACCAGGATCATGATTTGCGTGGGCGAGATCGACGCGCCGGCCACATTGATGGAATCCGAGGGCAACAAGGTCGCATAAGGCTTGTTGGTCGGCTTCCAGATGATCATCGCCAGCGTCTGCAGCAGGATCGACATGCCGATAGCCGTGATGAGCGGAGCCAGCTTGGGGCTGTTTCGCAGTCGCCGGTAAGCCAGCTTCTCGATCACGAAATTAAGCGTGGCCGCGACGACGCAGGCGCAGATCAGCGCGATGATGAGCATGAGCCAGCCTGGCATGCCGGGCATCGACTCCTGCATGAAGCGGATCACGCTCCAACTGGTGAGCGCGCCGACCATCAGCACTTCGCCGTGCGCAAAGTTGATGAGGTTGATGATGCCGTACACCATGGTGTAGCCCAAGGCTATCAAGGCATACATGCTGCCGAGAACCAGACCGTTGATGATCTGCTGCAGCAATATTTCCATAACGAGTCCCTACGCACCGGATTGGCGCCGTTCAGCTACCTAGCAAAATTCCCGCCAGACCCGATCGGTTGGCGGCAAGGTGGGCGGGATTGTAGGCACGCATGCACGCTACTTTGGTGCATTCGGGGCACGGGTTTTCCCGCTGTGGCGTGCGCTCACCACAGCCTTTTGCAGATTGCGCATGCGGTGATGTCGGGCCTGATGTCTGCAGTCGATCGCTGTTGCAAAGACCATTCATTTGGTCGGCTGCCAGTCAGTCTTTTGCGTCGCCGTTTTTCTTGCGGAGCTCGCGCAGCTTCTCGGCAATACGGATCTCCAGCCCGCGTTCGACAGGGCGATAAAACGGCGGCGGTGCCATACCGTCGGGCAGATAGCTCTCACCGGCAGCAAAGCCGTCGGCCTCGTCATGCGCATAGCGATAGCCTTTGCCGTAGTCGAGCTCCTTCATGAGCTTGGTCGGTGCATTGCGCAGATGCATCGGCACCGGCCTCGTCCCGTCGTTCTTGATGAAGGCCTTGATCTCGTTGTACGCCTTGTAGACCGCGTTCGACTTGGGCGCCATCGCCAGGTAGATCACGCATTCGGCCAGCGCGAGCTCGCCTTCCGGCGTGCCAAGGCGCTCGTAGACTTCGGCTGCGTCCAGCGCGAGCCGCAGTGCCCGCGGGTCGGCCAGGCCGATGTCTTCGCTGGCCATGCGCACCAGGCGGCGCGCCATGTAGCGCGGGTCGGCGCCGCCATCGAGCATTCGCATGAACCAGTAGAGCGAGGCATCGGGGTCGCTACCTCGGACCGATTTGTGCAGCGCGCTGATGGTGTCGTAGAACTGTTCGCCGCCCTTGTCGTAGCGCCGCATGCGCTCGCCCAGCACGCGCAGCAACCAGTCGTCGGTAATTTGCTCGATCTTTTCGGCACCAGCGGCAACGGCCAGCGTCTCGAGCGTGTTGAGCAGGCGGCGCGCATCACCGTCTGCATAGGCAACGAGCCGGTCGATCGCAGCGCCTTCGATGGCCGGCACCGCGTTGATCTGCTGGGCGCGCGTGACGATCTGTTTCAGGTCGTCCTCACCCAGCGGTTGCAGCACGTACACCGCAGCCCGCGAAAGCAGCGCCGAGTTCACCTCGAAGGAAGGGTTCTCGGTCGTCGCGCCGATGAAGGTGAACAGGCCTGACTCGACGTGCGGCAAGAAGGCGTCCTGCTGGCTCTTGTTGAAGCGATGCACTTCGTCCACGAACACGATGGTGCGCCGTTGTTCCAGGCCATCCCGCGCGACCGTGGCGCGATCGACCGCATCGCGAATGTCCTTTACACCGCCGAGCACCGCGCTGATGCTCAAGAACTGCGCATCGAACGAATCCGCCATCAAACGGGCGATGGTCGTCTTGCCGGTGCCGGGCGGTCCCCAGAGGATGCAGGAGTGCGGCTGGCCCGACTCGAACGCGATGCGCAGTGCCATGCCCGGTCCGAGCAGGTGCTGCTGGCCGATGACCTCGCCCAGCGTCTTCGGTCTCAGGCGCTCGGCCAGTGGTTGGTGTGATGTCGCTGCAGTGGCTTGGGATTTGACGGCCATGGGAACATTTTGCGATGCCGCGCTACAAGAACGGGAGCGCTATGCCGAGAAGGTCGAAAGCGGACAGCGATGAGGCCGACCGCGACCGCGGAGGCTATTGCTTCAAAACATCGGCGCCCGCAGGCGTCTTGAATTCGAAGGTGCCTGCCGGCAGCGTCGGATTGACCTCGACCTTGCTGAACTTCAATACCGATCGCTGGCCGAAGCTGTCGAGGATTTCGAGCGACGCCAACGCGTCACCCTGAAACCCGATCTGCACGCTCTGGAGCTGGCCGTCCTTGCTCTTCGGGGTTGCCTTGACCCACTGCAGGCCATCGCGCTCCGGCGCGCCTTCGAGCGCGAAGTCGG
This sequence comes from Variovorax sp. RTB1, assembly GCF_035018765.1. Lineage (NCBI taxonomy): Bacteria > Pseudomonadati > Pseudomonadota > Betaproteobacteria > Burkholderiales > Comamonadaceae > Variovorax > Variovorax sp. RTB1. The sequence continues at coordinate 59,448 of NZ_JASJXG010000013.1, read as the reverse complement.
TCTGCAGTGCGCGCAAGTCGGGAGCGGCCGCAATCAGTGCGGCGGGCGTCGACCCAAGGGCCTGCGCCTGTGGGCGCTGCGTGACCTGGTTGAGATCGACATCGAACAGCGACAGCGTCTTGCCGTCGGCGACGATGGTCTGCGCAAACGGCTTCTTGTAGTCGAACTTGAATTTGCCAGGCCGCTGGAACTCGAAGGTGCCGGTCGACGTCTTGACGCGCCCTAGCTGGCCGTCGCGCGGCGGCGCAGTCACGGTCTGCGTGAAATCGGCGCGGCCGCTTTTCACGGTCTTCACAAATGACTCAAGGCTTTCCATGCCGCCGGCCCATGCGCTGCCACATGCACCGAATGTGGCAGTTGCTATCAACAGTGTCGCAAAGAGCTTTTTCATCAATCGTCCGTTAGGTTCACTCGGCGCGCGCCGGCACCAGAATTTCGCGCTGGCCATTGGTGCTCATCGAGCTGACCAGACCGGCCTTTTCCATGTCTTCGACCAGCCGCGCCGCGCGGTTGTAGCCGATCTTCAGGTGGCGCTGCACCAGCGAAATGCTGGCCTTGCGGTTTTTGAGCACGACCTCGACCGCCTGGTCGTACATCGGGTCCTTTTCGGCGCTGGCATCGCCGCTCATAGACAGGTCTTCGCCGTCGACCGAACCGCCTTCGAGTACGCCTTCGATGTAGTCGGGCTCGCCTTGCGACTTGAGGTACGCGACCACGCGATGGACTTCCTCATCGCTGACGTAGGCGCCATGCACGCGAACCGGCAGTCCGGTGCCGCTGGCCATATAGAGCATGTCGCCCATTCCGAGCAGCGCTTCGGCGCCCATCTGGTCGAGGATGGTGCGCGAGTCGATCTTGCTCGACACCTGAAACGAAATCCGGGTCGGAATGTTGGCCTTGATCAGTCCGGTAATGACGTCGACGCTGGGACGCTGCGTCGCCAGAATCAAATGGATGCCTGCTGCGCGCGCCTTTTGCGCGAGTCGCGCGATCAGTTCCTCGATCTTCTTGCCGACCACCATCATCAGGTCGGCCAGCTCGTCGATGACGACCACGATGTGCGGCTCGCGGCGCAATGGCTCCGGATCGTCCGGCGTCAGGCTGAACGGGTTGTAGATGAACTCTTCGCGGGCCTTGGCCTCGTCGATCTTGACGTTGTACCCGGCCAGGTTGCGCACGCCAAGCTTGCTCATCAGCTTGTAGCGGCGCTCCATTTCGGCCACGCACCAGGTGAGGCCGTGCGCGGCCTGCCGCATGTCGGTGACCACCGGCGCCAGCAGGTGCGGGATACCCTCGTAGACCGACATTTCGAGCATCTTGGGATCGATCATCAAGAGCCGAACGTCGCGCGCCTCGGCCTTGTAGAGCAACGACAAGATCATCGCGTTGATGCCGACCGACTTGCCCGAGCCGGTCGTGCCAGCCACCAGCACGTGCGGCATCTTGGCAAGGTCGGCGACGACCGGGTTGCCGATGATGTCCTTGCCGAGCCCCATCGTGAGCATCGACTTGCCCTCGTGATAGATCTGCGAGCCCAGGATTTCGCTGAGCTTGATCGACTGCCGCTTGGCGTTCGGCAACTCGAGCGCCATGAAGTTCTTGCCGGGAATGGTTTCGACCACCCGGATCGACACCAGCGACAACGAACGCGCCAGGTCTTTGGCCAGGCCGACGATCTGCGAACCCTTGACGCCGGTCGCCGGTTCGATCTCGTAGCGCGTGATCACAGGGCCGGGCGAGGCCAGCACCACGCGCACTTCGACGCCGAAGTCCTTCAACTTCTTCTCGATCATGCGAGAGGTCATTTCGAGCGTGTCGGGCGAAACCGTCTCCTGCCTCACCAACGCTGCATCGAGCAAATCGACTTGCGGCAACTTGCTGTCGGGCAATTCCTTGAAGAGCGGCTTCTGACGCTCTTTGACGACGCGGGTGCTCTTGGGCACATCGCTCATGGCCGGTTCGATCTGCACCGGCGGCGAAGGGGGGCGGCGTCTTGGCGGCGGATCGATGCGTATCTCGTCGTCAGCCATCTCGCCGTCGTCGCCATCGCCATCGCCATCGCGCGAGGCCAGATACTCTTCTGCCTCCGCGCGCTCCCGGACGGCCTTCTTGCCTAATGCAATGTCGGCCGCAATCTCGCGCTTTTCGCGCCGCGATTCGAACAGCGAATACACCCGCGAGCCGATACGTTCTGCGATCAGGCTCCACGAAAATCGGAACACCAGCGCAGAGCCGATCACGCCGCAGGCAATGGCGATCAGCGCCGAGCCGGTAAAGCCCATCCACTTGACGCTCCCCGGCCCCACGAGATAGCCGAGGATGCCGCCGCCATGACCAGGCAAACGGAATTCGAGGCGGTACAAACGCGACCATTCGAGCATGGCGCTGGCGCATAGAAGCAGCACCAGCCCCGCCCAGAACGCGATACGGCTGCGGTTGAAGCGACCGCGCACGGGCTCCTCGGCGGGCGACACTTCGCCTCCGCGCAGCCAGCCGGCCAACGATGACAGCCAGACACGCAGGCCCGCCGCAAGGCACCACCAAACTGAATAGCCGGCCAGGAAGTAGCTGCCATCGGCTATCCACGCGCCGAGTCGGCCTCCCCAGTTCTTGACGTCACCGCCCGTGCCGGACGTCGACCAGGCCGCATCGGAGGGGGTGAAGCTCAACATGGCGAGCAGCCAGAACAGCAGCACCACAAACCCCGCGATCAGCGTGATTTCGTGGGCGAAGCGCATCGCCTTCAGGCGCACGGGCTGCGCGTCGGCACCAGGAGAAGAAGATTGAAGCGTATTGAGCGAATAGGTCATGAAAAACGCGGCATCCAGCCCGCTACTCCAGACAATGAAGAACGGGCAACGGCCGCATGAACACTACAACGAAAAAGGCGCCTGTCGCGTTGTCAGCGACGGCACCGTCAGAAGCGCGCAACGCGCCGCGGCGCCGTGCCCGTTTCAAGCCATCTGCGGAAGTCGCAGCCGGCACGGCCGCTCAGGTCAGCGACAGCAGCCGGTCTTTGACGATCATCGAGCCATCGGGCTGCGTCTGGACAAAGCCCCGCTCTTCGAGGTCTTTCATGACTCGGCTGACCATCTCGCGCGATGCGCCCACCATCTTGGCCAGGTCCTGGCGGGAAATCTTGTCACGCACTTTGAGGTTACCCGCGCCATCGTCCACTGCAAACTCAAGCAGGGAGCGCGCGACGCGCCCATAAACGTCCATCAAGGCGAGCGACTCGATCTTGCGATCGGCGTGCCGCAAGCGTTGCACCAGGCCTCGCATGATGTTGTACGACATGGACGAGTTCTCGGGCAGGCAGCGCGCGAACGCTTCGCGGCCCAGCATGAGGACGTCGGTCTGCACTTCAGTGCGGACGGTGGCCGAATGCGGCTCGTCGTCGATCAAGCTCATCTCGCCGATGTAGTCGCCGGGTTGCAAGGTGGCGAGAATGACTTCGCGGCCCCGGCTGTCGGTGCTCATGACACGCGCTCGTCCTGTGAGAATGATGTACAGCGCATCTGATTTCTTGCCCTGCTCGACCACCATCTCCGCGCGTTTGAAGCGTTTTTTGATGATCGCGTCTGCGATGCTTGCAGCCTGCATGGGAGTCAGGGCTGCGAACAGTGGGACGCGCCGGAGCAGCTCAAGATTGGACAGCATCGACATTCAATTAATCCTCGCTACCGCACGTTGTTCGACCAATTGCAAACCAATTCATTAAAGCAATCGTGCGCATTGAAAATGGAGCGCGCCCGGTATTGAACCGGGCGGTGATACTTCATACCTATCACCCTGAAAATGTACACGCTGGCGCAGCGCAAATCTTAGGTTTTCTATCCATGTCCTCATCCCCACAACACGCCAAGGTCCTAATCCTGGGCTCCGGCCCGGCCGGCTACACCGCCGCCGTTTATGCGGCACGCGCCAACCTGCAACCGCTCCTCATCACCGGCATGGCTCAGGGCGGACAGCTCATGACCACGACCGAAGTCGACAATTGGCCGGCAGACGTTCACGGTGTTCAAGGCCCCGAACTGATGCAGCGTTTTCTGGAGCACGCAGAGCGTTTCAAGACGCAAATCGTGTTCGATCACATCAACAAGGTCGACTTGAGCAAGCGACCTTTCACTCTCTCCGGCGACAGCGCAACCTACACCTGCGACGCCCTCGTAATCTCCACCGGTGCTTCGGCAAAGTATCTGGGCCTCGAATCGGAACAGAAGTTCATGGGACGCGGTGTGTCCGGATGCGCAACTTGCGACGGCTTCTTTTACAAGAACCAGGAAGTTTGCGTCATTGGCGGCGGCAACACGGCGGTCGAAGAGGCGCTCTACCTGTCGAATATCGCCAGCAAGGTCACTCTCGTGCATCGACGCGACAAGTTCAAGGCGGAGCCCATCTTGATCGACAAGCTCTACGAGAAAGAGCGTGAAGGCAAGATCGTACTCAAGGTCCACAACACGCTCGACGAAGTGCTGGGCGACGACTCGGGCGTGACGGGCGTTCGACTCAAAAATGCGCAAACAGGCTCGACCGAAGACATCAAGCTGCAGGGCTGCTTCATCGCGATCGGTCATCACCCCAACACCGACATTTTCGAAGGCCAGGTCGAGATGAACGGCGGCTACATCGTGACGCGCTCGGGGCTGCAGGGCTTTGCGACCATGACGAGCGTGCCGGGCGTCTTTGCCGCAGGCGATGTGCAAGACAGCATCTACCGTCAAGCCATCACCAGCGCAGGCACGGGCTGCATGGCAGCGCTCGACGCGCAGCGCTTCCTCGAACAAGACGGCACGCTATAATCGCAGGCTTTGCTGAATTCGGGTGCATTTTTGCGCTCCGGCAAACCGGGGTACCGCCACCCGTTTCTGGCGAGGTCAAGCTGCAAACCACCCCCAACGGATTTCGTTCCGCTGCGACCGGTGCCAGCTGTTCATGAAGGAGCGTCCACATGGCACGCGTATGTCAAGTCACGGGTAAGGGCCCGATGGTCGGAAACAATGTTTCCCACGCCAACAACAAAACCAAGCGCCGGTTCTTGCCGAACCTGCAATACCGTCGTTTCTGGGTCGAGACAGAAAACCGCTGGATTCGCCTGCGTGTTTCAAGCGCTGCTTTGCGCCTGATCGACAAAAACGGCATCGACGTCGTGCTCGCAGATCTGCGCGCACGCGGCCAAGCTTAAGGAGCTAAATCATGGCAACGAGCAAAGGCGGACGCGAAAAGATCAAGCTGGAATCCACTGCGGGTACCGGCCATTTCTATACGACCAGCAAGAACAAGAAGACGATGCCTGAAAAGATGTCGATCATGAAGTTTGATCCCAAGGCGCGCAAGCACGTCGAATACAAGGAAATCAAGCTGAAGTAATTCGGCTGGATCCATTAAAAACCCGCTGCAATCCAGCGGGTTTTTTGTCGCCTGCGATCTATGGAGAGCGCCAACGCACCAAGGTGACAGACACAAAAAAGCCGGCATAGAGCCGGCTTTTCATTCCCGTCCCACGCGCCATCGCATTGAGACGAGCCAGTAGGTGATCTGTACTGCTATGTACGAGCAGCCCGCAAGCGCACCGAGAACTCACGCAGCGCGCTGATGCCGCTGGCTTCCGCGCGGTGACACCAAGCGGCCAGATCGCTGGCCAACTGTTCACGCGAGTGCGATGTATTGAGCCACAGCTGACGCAGTTCCTCACGCATCGTCACCATCTTGTCCAGCACCGGGTGCGCGGCACGGGCCTGCACCAAGTGTGGACGGGCCGATGCCGGCACCTTGTCGTCGTCGCGATGCAGCCAGCGGTTGGCCGCCTTCAGAACCGACAGATCGGCGCCCTTGGCCTTAAGCACGGCCAGTTCGTCACGCGTCGTTTGACGCATTCCCCGGGCATAACCGGCCATAACTTCATAGCGATTGGCGATGACGGCCTCGAGCGTCTTCTCGTTGGCCACGGGCTGGATGTCGCCCATGAGCATCTTTGGCGGAACCTTTTTGACCTTGGCCCAGCCGATGGCTTGCATCATCTGGATGTAGACCCAGCCGATATCGAACTCGTACTTTTTGACAGAGAACTTGGCCGACGTCGGGTAGGTGTGGTGATTGTTGTGCAGTTCTTCGCCGCCAATGATCAGACCCCAAGGCGAAACATTGCGGCTCGCATCGGGCGCCTCGAAGTTGCGGTAGCCCCAGTAGTGGCCAATGCCATTGATGATGCCGGCAGCAGTGATTGGAATCCAGAGCATCTGCACGGCCCAAACAGCCAGGCCCAACATGCCGAACAGCGCCACATTGATGACCAGCATCAAGCCCACGCCTTGCCAGCTGAAGCGCGTGTACAGATTGCGCTCGATCCAGTCGTCAGGCGTGCCGTGGCCGTAACGCTCCATCGTTTCCATGTTCTTGGATTCTTTGCGATAGAGCTCGGCGCCGCGCCAAAGCACTTCGTCGATGCCCTTGACCTGCGGGCTGTGCGGATCTTCTTCCGTCTCGCACTTCGCATGGTGCTTCCGGTGAATGGCAACCCATTCCTTGGTCACCATGCCGGTGCCGAGCCAGAGCCAAAAGCGGAAAAAATGAGACGGGATCGGGCCCAGGTCCATGGCACGGTGCGTTTGCGTCCGGTGCAGGAAGATAGTGACGGCCGCGATAGTAATGTGCGTGGTAACGAGCGTGTACAGCACGACTTCCCACCACGTCAGATTCCACAAGCCGTGTCCGAGCCATTCGATGGCCGCGTTCAGAACGGCAGAGTCAGGAAGCAACATTGAGTCAGGTACTCCATGGCCACACGAAGGTGCAGCCTTAAGATATGGTCGAATTTTAAGGGGCCGAGGCCATTTTGAGGCCCTATATCCTTGATAAATCGCAAGGGTATCTACCTCTTTGGAGCCTCGCGCCTATTTGCGGTTCCATATGGCTGCAAAGAAACCATCGGTCGCGTGCTTGTGTGGCCAAAGCCGCAAATAGCGGGTACCGCTCTCGCCGCGTGCACACAATTCTTTTGCGCCCTCGACTTTCAGCCCCTCAAGCACCTCTGCCACGTCCATCGGCGCGAAATCCGGGTTGGCCGCGCTGAAAGCCTCCGCAATGGCCTCGTTTTCTTCCGGCAGCAGGCTGCACGTCGCATAGACAAGCCTGCCGCCGGACTTCACCAGCCGTGCCGCACTTTGCAGGATGGCGGCCTGCTTCGCAGTCATTTCCGCCACCGACTGGGGCGACTGGCGCCACTTCAGATCGGGATTGCGGCGAAGGGTGCCGAGTCCCGAACAGGGCGCGTCGACCAGCACGCGATCGATCTTCCCGGCCAGGCGCTTGACGCGGTCGTCGCGCTCGTGCGCGATTGCGGCAGGATGGACGTTGGACAACTGGCTGCGTGCGAGCCGTGGCTTCAGAGCGTCAAGCCGGTGCGCCGAGGTGTCGAAGGCATACAGCCGACCGGTGTTGCGCATCGTGGCACCGATGGCGAGCGTCTTGCCGCCCGCGCCAGCGCAAAAATCGACCACCATTTCGCCGCGCTTGGCGTCGAGCAGCAACGCCAGCAATTGCGACCCTTCGTCCTGTACCTCGACCGCGCCGCGCACAAAGGCGTCCAGCTTGTTGAGCGCCGGCTTGCCGTCGATGCGCAAACCCCAAGGCGAGAACGGCGTTTCTACGGCGGCGATGCCTGCCTTCTTCAGTTCCGCTTTGACTTCGGGCCGCTTGGCGATCAGCACATTGACCCGCAGATCGAGCGGTGCCGGTTGCTGCAAGCTCTCGGCCAACCGCCAAAAATCATCGCCCAATTGCGCCTTTAGCGGGCCGACCATCCATTCGGGCAAATTGTGGCGATGGCGCTCGAGGAGATCGTCCTGGCTGACGGCGTCGCAGTTGTCCAGCCAACGCTTTTCGGTGTCGTTGAGTGCACTTTTCAGGAAGTCGCGGGGTCCGTAGAACCCCAAAATCGCCATGCGCCGCTCCTTGGAACCGCTGCCCGAGGGCGACAAGTGATCGAACAACAGCTTCTTCCGAAGCACGGTGTAAACGGTCTCGGCCAGCGTGCCGCGCTCGCGCGGCCCGAACTCACGGTGATCACGAAAAAAACGGGAAACGACCTGGTCGGCCGGATGATCGAATTTCAGAACAAGGCCGACCAGATCGGCGGTCGCCTGCAACAGGGCTTGGGGATGCATGGGGCGATTGTCCCATCCTGCCTCCGCAGCGCCGGCGCCCAGACGCCGGCCGCCACAATCCGACGATGACCGACGACGACCTCCCTCCCCTGATTGCGACGCCACCCGGCCGCTACCGCCACTACAAAGGCGACGAATACGAAGTCATCGACACCGTGCGCCACAGCGAAACCTTGGAGCCGATGACGCTTTATCGCGCGCTTTACGGCCAGCATGGTCTATGGGTACGGCCCACAGCGATGTTTGGCGAAACCGTTCAGTTCGATGGCGTCGAACGCCTGAGGTTCAAGCGGATTTCAGACTAGCAGTTGCTTCGATTTCGAGCCAGCGCTCGATGGCCAGCGGATAAAGGCGATGCTCCTGTGCGAGCACCCGCTCGGACAGAGTGGCGGCCGTATCGCCATGCAGCACAGGCACCGCGGCCTGCGCGAGGATCGGGCCGTGGTCGAGCTCCGTGGTGACATGGTGCACGGTAACGCCCGCCACCTGGCAGCCCGCGTCGATCGCTCTTTGGTGGGTGCGAAGCCCCGGAAAGGCCGGAAGTAACGACGGGTGGATGTTGATCAGACGCCCGTCGAAATGCGCCACGAAGCCGGGAGTCAAGATACGCATGAATCCTGCCAAAACGACCAGCGCCGGCGCATGAACGTCGATGGCTGCTGCCAGTGCGGCGTCGAACTCATCGCGCACCGCAAATGCTTTGTGGTCTACGGCCGCCGTAGCGATGCCGTTCGCTGCTGCCAGAGAAAGGCCGCCCGCCGTCGGCTGGTTGCTGATGACCGCCGCGATGCGAGCGCTGAAGCGCTCTGCCCAGCGACCGCTCCCGGCAGCCCGCACGATGGCCGCCATGTTGGAGCCGCCACCGGAAATCAGGATCACGATGTTTTTCATGGAGGCGCGAATTATCTGTGCGCGCAGCTGCGACCTTTTTGTCGCGGCGCGGACACCCGAAAACCGCACGACCGTGCTAAAAACCGCAATTCCGGAAATCAAGCCGCAACGGCGATCCGATCAACACAGCGAGGCATGCATGGATTTGAGCTTCACGCCCGAAGAACAAAAGTTCCGCGAAGATATTCGCGCCTGGGTCAAAGAGAACCTTCCCCCCGAGATTTCGCACAAGGTGCACAACGCGCTCGAGCTGACGCGTGAAGATCTCCAGCGGTGGGCCAAGATTTTGGGCTCCAAGGGCTGGCTCGGTTACGGCTGGCCAAAGGAATTCGGCGGTCCGGGTTGGACAGCCATCCAGCGCCATCTTTTCGAGGAAGAAACCGCCCTGGCAGGCGCGCCGCGCATCATTCCGTTCGGACCTGTGATGGTCGCGCCGGTGATCATGGCTTTCGGCAATGCCGAACAGCAGAAGCGCTTTCTGCCTGGCATCGCCAGCGGTGAAGTCTGGTGGAGCCAGGGCTACAGCGAGCCGGGTTCGGGTTCCGACCTCGCCTCGGTCAAGACCAAGGCCGAACGCCAAGGCGACAAGTACATCGTCAACGGCCAAAAGACCTGGACCACGCTCGGCCAGTATGGCGACTGGATGTTCAACCTCGTGCGCACCAGCAACGAAGGCAAGCCGCAGACCGGCATCAGCTTCCTGCTGCTCGACATGAAGTCGAAAGGCGTGACCGTGCGGCCGATCAAGTTGCTTGACGGCGGCCATGAAGTCAACGAAGTGTTCTTCGACAACGTCGAAGTGCCGGCCGAGAACCTGGTCGGCGAAGAGAACAAGGGCTGGACCTACGCCAAGCATTTGCTCAGCCACGAGCGCACCAACATTGCCGACGTGAACCGCGCCAAGCGCGAACTCGAACGCCTCAAGCGCATCGCGAAGAGCGAAGGCGTTTGGGACGCGGCGGGCGATGCTTACGCTTCGCGCTTCCGCGACGAGATTGCCAAGCTCGAAGTCGACCTGGTCGCCCTCGAGATGATGGTCCTGCGCGTTCTGTCGGCCGCCACGTCGGGCAAGAACTCGCTAGACGTCGCCGGTCTGCTGAAGATTCGCGGCAGCGAAATTCAGCAGCGCTATACGGAACTGATGATGCTGGCGGGCGGCGCTTATTCGCTACCGCTCATCCGCGAGGCGATGGAAGCTGGCTACCAAGGCAACTTTCCCGGTGGCAACCCTGCACTGGCGCCGCTCACGTCGACCTTCTTCAACATGCGCAAGACCACCATCTACGGTGGCTCGAACGAAGTGCAACGCAACATCGTCGCGCAGACGGTTCTCGGCTAACGCCTTAGAACCGTCCGCGCGAGCGCGACAGGACTGCTCCCCACTCCCCCTCCACGAGGGGGCTCCAGCAAGAGCTTCGCTAGGAATTAAAAATGGATTTCAACTTCACCGACGACCAGGAACAACTTCGCGACGCCGTTCGCAAGTGGGTCGACAAAGGTTATGACTTCGAACGCCGCCGCAAGATCGAAGCGGCCGGTGGCTTCTCGCGCGAAGCATGGGACGAGATCGCCGAACTCGGCCTTGGCGGTCTCTACATCAGCGAAGACGACGGCGGGCTTGGCATGGGCCCCGTTGCAGGCATGGTGGTCATGGAAGAACTCGGCCGCGGCATCGTGCTCGAGCCTTTTGCACAGACGCTGATCGCGGGCGGGGTGCTGAGCGGCTACGCCGGCGCCGACATCAAGGAAAACTGGCTGCCGCGCATCGCCGGCGGTCAGGCCATCGTCGTGCTCGCGTACCAGGAGCGCAAGGCACGCTACCGACTCGACGTGTGCGAGGCAAAAGCCGCCAAGTCGGGCGACGGTTACACGGTCAACGGCACCAAGAGCCTGGTGGCTGCCGGCGATGAAGCCGATGCTTTCCTCGTGCCGGCCCAGCTCGACGGAAAGATCGCACTCTTTTTGGTCGAGCGCAGCGCCAGCGGTGTCGAAGCACGCGGCTACGGCACGCAGGCTGGCGACCGCGCCGCTGAAGTCGTGTTCGACAAGGCTGCGGCAATTTTGGTCACGGTCGACGGACTGACGGCCCTAGAGCACGCTGTCGACATCGGCATCGCAGCGATTTGTGCCGAAGCGGTCGGCGTCATGGACAAGACGGTCGCGTTGACGGTCGACTACATGAACCAGCGCAAGCAATTCGGTGTGACGATCTCCACCTTCCAGGCGCTGCGCCATCGCATCGCCGACATGAAGATGCAGCTTGAACTTGCGCGCTCGATGAGCTACTACGCATCGCTCAAGCTCAATGCCCCGGCAGAGGAACGCCGGCAGGCAATGGCACGGGCCAAGTACCAACTCGGCACGTCGATGCGCTACGTCGCGGCGAACTCGGTGCAGTTGCACGGCGGCATCGGCGTGACCGACGAATACATCGCGAGCCATTACTTTCGCAAGCTCACGCAGCTCGAAATGACGTTCGGCGACACCCTGCATCACCTGGGAGAAGTGTCCACGCGCATGCATGACACGGCGGGCGTCTTCGCCTGAAGGCGCGACTTCTCTCGCCACCTGCCGACCAGCGCCCTTGCATCCAGCGCACCACACGCCCGCCCGCACTCGCCGGCGGGCGTTTTGTATTTACTTGGAACGAAGCTTGTAATGCCCACGTACACACGTCGCACAGTCCTCATTGCGGGTTTGGCCACGGCCGTCGCCGTCACCATGCTCACCGCCTGCGCCACCGCGCCTTCCCCGTCGTCGACCGAGCGTCCGCCGATCGTGTTCATGCACGGCAATGGCGATTCAGCAGCGCTTTGGCAGACGACGATCTGGCGCTTCGAGTCGAACGGCTGGCCACGTGATCGGCTGTTCGCCGTCGACCAGCCGATGCCGCTGGCGCGGGACGACGACACCATCGCTCAACCGGGCCGCACTTCGACGGCGGAGTCCGCAGCCTTTCTGCAAACCGAAGTCGACAAAGTGCTGAAAGCGACGGGCGCCAGCAAGGTCGTGCTGCTTGGCAACTCGCGTGGCGGCAACACGATCCGCAACTACGTACAAAACTACGGCGGCGCTGGCAAGGTCAGCGCCGTGGTGCTGGGCGGAAACCCCGCCCACGGCATCTGGAACGTGCCGGGCTTCAACGAACGCAGTGAATTTTCGGCGCGCTCGGCCCTCATTCAACAACTGAACATGCCCAAGGGACCGAGCGGCGACGAGGTCACGTCCGGCGTCCGTTGGCTCACGCTGCGCTCCGACAGCAACGACAAGTTCGCGCAACCCGATGGCGTGTGGATCGGTGCGCCCGGCAAGCCGACGAACATCGGCTACGACGCGCCGGCGCTGAAGGGCGCGACCAACATCGTGCTACCGCGTGTCGATCACCGCGAGACGTCGTTCTCGCCGGCGGCCTTCGCCGCGACCTGGCAGTTTCTGGTGGGCGAGGCACCGAGGACCACCGCCGTGACACCAGAGTCCACAGTCGTGCTCGACGGGCGCCTCACCGGCCTCGGGCTTTCGAGCATCGATCCGGCGAGCGGTCAGTTCACCAACAACATCCCGATCGTGGGCGCGCAGTTGGCGGTCTATGCAACGGATGCCAGCACGGGCGCTCGCACCGGCGAACCGGTCCATCGCAAGACGATCGGCGCCGACGGCCGCTGGGGACCGTTCGGAGCACAGTCCGGCACCGCCTACGAGTTCGAGATCACGGCGCCGGGCTATGCCACCACACATGTCTACCGCAGCCCTTTTCCGCGCAGCAGCAGCGTGATCAACCTGCGACCCGAACGCATTGCGCCGGCAGACCGCGATGCCAGTGCCATCGTGATCTTTACCCGCCCGCGCGGCTACTTCGATGCCGAGCGCGACACCATGCGCTTCGACGGGCAAGCTGCGCTGCCGGGCGTTCCGCCGCACGGTTCGGGTGTTTCGTCGTCGAAGATCAAGCTGACGAGCGAGGCGCCGCGTTCTGTCGCCGGCGAGTTCAATGGTGAGCGCGTCGCAGGCCAGACCTGGCCCGCGGCGCAAGGCAACATCACGTTGCTCGAACTGACGTACTGAGTCGTCCGGAGGCCGCAGCGGAATTGGAGAGCGGCGCTGCTAGCCGTGCAAGCGCGAGCTGTGCGGCAGGTGCGCCATCAGGAACTCCATTTGATCCGCGAGGATACGGCGGTTGCGCAAGATGAAGTCTTCCCACAGGCTGGGCACATAGGGCGCGTAGAGCAGCGGCATGTTCGCCTGCTCCGGCGTGCGGCTGCTCTTGCGGTGGTTGCAGGGCTTGCAGGCCGTGACCACGTTCATCCACACGTCGATGCCGTTTTGCGCAAACGGAATGATGTGCTCGCGCGTGAGTTCGTCGTCGTGGAAGTGGCCGCCGCAATAGGCGCAGAAACCCCGGTCACGGGAGAACAGCTTGCTGTTGGTCAGCCCGGGGCGCTGCGTGAAAGGATTGATGCGCGGCACGCCCTTCGTGCCGATGATGCTGTTGATCGCGATCTGCGACTGCAGCCCGGTCACAGCGTTGTGCCCACCGCGATACACCGCCACCTGCGCGCCCACCTCCCAGCGAACTTCGTCCGCCGCGTAGTGAATTACCGCCTGTTCGAGCGATATCCACGACTGGGGCAGCCCTTGGGCCGACAGTTTCAAGACCTTCACCACACGTCTCCTCAAAAAAGGGAAGAACCACGGAAAGACCGGATGCACACGGTGAGTCGCAGGCACCCCTGAACAGAGGGCAATTGACTCACTGCGTCACAATATACCGGCTTTGTGACAAATCGCTGCTGCGAGCCCATTTGACGGGCGCGGGCTGCTATCAAAAAGAGATCAATTCGACAACGCCTATGCAGGTTTTTCGCGGTTTTCGGCACCCGGGTGTGGCTAAAGCCTGCGCCCTGACCATCGGCAATTTCGACGGCGTCCATCGTGGCCATCAGGCCATGCTCGCGCTTTTGAACACCGAGGCCCGTCAGCGCGGCCTGCCTAGTTGCGTGCTGACTTTCGAGCCGCATCCGCGCGATTACTTCGCGGCGCTTGCGAAGCGACCGGAGCTCGCGCCAGCCCGCATCGGCACCCTTCGCGACAAGCTGGCCGAGCTCGCTGCCGGCGGTGTGGCGCAGACCATCGTGTTGCCTTTCGACAATCGGCTGGCCTCGCAAACCCCCGATGAATTCGTGCGCGACGTACTTGTCGAAGGCCTCGGCGCCCGCTATGTGCTGGTGGGTGACGACTTCCGCTTCGGTGCCAAGCGCGCCGGCGACTACGCGATGCTCGACGCTGCCGGTGACGCGAACGGTTTCGACGTGGCGCGCATGAACAGCTACGAAGTGCACGGCCTGAGGGTGTCGAGTTCGGCCGTGCGCGAGGCGCTGGAGGCCGGACGCATGAAAGAGGTACAGACGCTGCTTGGTCGCCCTTATGCCATCTCGGGCCATGTGGTGCACGGCCGCAAGCTCGGTCGGGCCCTGGGTGCGTCGGCGCCGGGCAAGGACGACGGTTTTCGCACGCTCAACCTGCGGTTCAAGCATTGGAAACCGGCGGCCAGTGGCATCTTCGCGGTGCTGGTGCACGGCCTCGGCGACAAGCCGCTGCCGGGCGTTGCCAACCTCGGCGTGCGGCCGTCGCTCGATGCCAACGACGTGAACGCCGGTCGTGTGCTGCTCGAAACGCATTGCCTGGAGTGGCCCTCGCAACTCGGCATCGAAGGTGCCTACGGTAAAATCGTTCGCGTGGAACTGCTCTCAAAACTGCACGACGAATTGCGCTACACCAGCCTCGAAGCCCTGACTGCAGGCATCGCGAAGGATGGCCGGGACGCGCGCGCGTTCTTCGCGTCCATGCCTGTGCAGACCCACGCAGAAACCCACCGCCAGACCACGCGCGACCGAATTTAGCCTTGCACGCTCGTGCTGCCGCCCTTCGACAAGCTCAGGGCGAACGGCTTTCCCCTCCGTTCCGACGCTGACCCGTTCGGGCTGAGCCTGTCGAAGCCCTGTTCCGTACTCCAATCATGTCCGACACCCCCTCCTCGACCGACTACCGCGCCACTCTCAACCTGCCCGACACCCCCTTCCCGATGCGCGGCGACATGGCCAAACGCGAGCCGGGCTGGGTCAAGGAATGGGAAGACGAAGGCCGCTACCAGCGCCTGCGTGACGCCCGCATGGGCGCGCCCAAGTTCATCCTGCACGACGGCCCTCCGTACGCCAACGGCCAGATCCACATGGGCCACGCCGTCAACAAGATCCTCAAGGACATGATCATCAAGGCGCGACAGCTCGAAGGCTTCGACGCGCTCTATGTGCCGGGCTGGGACTGCCACGGCCTGCCGATCGAGAACGCGATCGAAAAGAAGTACGGCCGCAACCTGAGCCGCGACGACATGCAGGCCAAAAGCCGCGCCTTCGCGACCGAGCAGATCGCGCAGCAGATGACTGACTTTCAGCGCCTGGGCGTGCTGGGCGAATGGACGCATCCGTACAAGACGATGGACTTCGCTAACGAGGCCGGCGAGCTGCGCGCCTTCAAGCGCGTGATCGAGCGCGGCTTCGTCTACCGCGGCCTGAAGCCGGTGTACTGGTGCTTCGACTGCGGCTCGTCGCTGGCCGAGTTCGAGATCGAATACGCCGACAAGAAGTCGCAAACCATTGACGTCGCCTTCAAAGCGCACGAACGCACCAAGGTGCTCGAAGCCTTCGGCCGGCCCGACGTGCTGGGCGATGTGTTCGCCGTCATCTGGACCACCACCGCCTGGACCATCCCGGCGAATCAGGCGATCAACCTGAACCCCGAGCTCGAGTATTCGCTGGTGGACACCGAGCGCGGTCTGCTGATCCTGGCCAACTCGTTGGTCGAGATGTGCATGACGCGCTATGCGCTCGATGGCAAGGTGCTGGCCACCGTCAAGGGCGAGGCGCTCGGTGGCCTGGAGTTCGAGCACCCGCTCTATGACGTCGACGCGGGCTACCAGCGCCTGTCGCCGGTGTACCTGGCCGACTACGCCACCGCCACCGACGGCACCGGCCTGGTCCACTCCTCGCCCGCCTATGGCGTGGACGACTTCAACTCCTGCATCGCACACGGGCTGACGATCGACGACATCCTGAATCCGGTACAAGGCAACGGCAGCTATGCGGCCGACTTTCCGTTGTTCGGCGGCAAGAACATCTGGAAGGCGGTGCCCGAAGTCATCGCCGCGCTGCGCGATGCCGGCCGCCTGATGACGACAGAAACCATTACGCACAGCTACCCGCACTGCTGGCGCCACAAGTCGCCGGTCATCTACAGGGCCGCGGCCCAATGGTTCATCCGCATGGACGAAGGCGAAGGCGTGTTCACCAAGGACAAGGCGCCCAAGACCTTGCGCCAGACCGCGCTCGACGCCATCGAACAGACGACCTTCTACCCAGAAAACGGCAAGTCGCGCCTGCACGACATGATCGCCAACCGGCCCGACTGGTGCATCTCGCGCCAGCGCAGCTGGGGCGTGCCGATCCCGTTCTTCCTGCACAAGGATTCGGGCGAGTTGCACCCGCGCACGATGGAGATCCTGGACCAGGCGGCCAGCATCGTCGAGGCCGGCGGCATCGAGGCCTGGAGCCGCGTCACGACCGAAGAGATCCTCGGCGCCGACGACGCGTCGAGCTACACCAAGAGCACCGACATCCTCGAAGTCTGGTTCGACTCGGGCTCGACGTTCTGGCACGTGCTGCGCGGCACGCACGCACCGGGCTTTCACGAAACGGGCCCCGAAGCCGACCTGTACCTTGAAGGCCACGACCAGCACCGCGGCTGGTTCCACTCATCGCTGCTGATCGCCTGCGCACTCGAAGGCCGTGCGCCGTACCGTGGGCTGCTGACGCACGGCTTCACCATCGATGCGCAAGGCCGCAAGATGAGCAAGTCGCTCGGCAACGGGCTCGACCCGCAGGAAGTCAGCAAGAAGCTGGGCGCAGAAATCATCCGCCTGTGGGTGGCAGCAAGCGACTATTCAGGTGACATCGCGGGCGACGACAAGATCCTCGCGCGCGTGGTCGACGGCTATCGCCGCATCCGCAACACGCTGCGCTTCCTGCTGGCTAACACCTGCGATTTCGACATCGCCAAGGATGCGGTGCCGCTGGACCGCATGCTCGAGATCGACCGCTATGCGCTCAGCCGCGCAGCGCAATTCCAGGCCGAGATCCTCGCGCACTATCAGGTGTACGAATTCCATCCGGTGGTCGCCAAGCTTCAGATCTACTGCTCGGAAGACTTGGGCGGCTTCTACCTCGACATCCTGAAAGACCGGCTCTACACGACCGCGCCGGGCTCGCTGGCACGCCGCAGTGCGCAGACCGCGCTTTGGCACATCTCGCAGGCGATGCTGCGCTGGATGGCGCCGTTCCTGAGCTTCACCGCGGAAGAAGCGTGGCGCGTGCTGGGCCACACTGAATCGATCTTCACGCAGACGTACACCGACCTCGGCACCGCTGACAACGCGTTGCTCGCCAAGTGGAGCCGCATCCGGGAGATCCGCGATGGCGTCAACAAGGAAATCGAAACAGTGCGGGCCGAAGGCAAGGTCGGCTCGTCGCTGCAAGCCACGCTGCAACTGACGGCGCCGCCGGAAGATCACGCACTGCTGCAGTCCCTCGGCGACGACCTGAAGTTCGTCCTCATCGCGTCGGACGTCGCGCTGCTGTCAGGCACAGCGATGTCGACCGTGGTCGTCGCATCGAGCGAAGTCAAATGCGAGCGCTGCTGGCACTACCGCGCCGATGTAGGCCACGACGCGGCCTACCCGACCATCTGCGGCCGTTGCACCAGCAACCTGTACGGTGCGGGCGAAGTGCGGAGCGTTGCCTGACATGGCGCGCACCATGACCTTGTCGCGCGGCGGCAGCCTGTGGCCCTGGCTAGGCTGGGCAGCGATCGTGCTGATCGTCGACCAGTTCACCAAGACGCTGATCCTGGGCTACTACCGGCTGGGCGATCACACGCCCGTCACCGGCTTCTTCAACATCGTGCGGGCCCACAACACAGGTGCGGCGTTTTCGTTCTTGGCGGACCACTCGGGCTGGCAGCGCTGGCTGTTCACCGCCATCGGCGTGGCGGCTGCCGTGTTCATCTTGTGGATGCTCAAGACGCACGCCGGCCAGAAGCTGTTTTCGTTTGCCATGGCATCCATCCTCGGCGGCGCGATCGGCAACGTGATCGACCGGATGATGCATGGCTACGTGGTCGACTTTCTCGACTTCTACGTCGGCAACTGGCACTTCCCGGCGTTCAACGTGGCCGACAGCGCCATCACGTTGGGAGCGATCTGTCTGGTGCTGGACGAGCTTCGTCGGGTCAGACGAGGCAAGTAGAGGCGCGGCCCCTCCCTTTGGGACTCGACGCGGGGCCGGCCGCGGAGGACTACAGGCACGCACCCCTTCGCAGAGGACAGGCGAAGGCGACACGCAATTGGCAGCAACCTGGGGTGTTAGCCTTTCCCGATGAAGCATTTATTGAACCTGCTGGCAGCCATCGCGTTGCTGGTCTGGGGAACCCATCTCGTTCGCACCGGCGTGTTGCGCGTCTTCGGCGCCAACCTGCGCAAGATCCTCGTGCGAAGTATGCGCAACCGCTTCACGGCCGCGCTGTCGGGCATCGGCGTCACGGCGCTGGTGCAGTCGAGCACCGCGACCTCGCTGATGACTTCATCCTTCGTCGGCGCGGGGCTGGTCACGCTGCCGGCAGCGCTGGCTGTCATGCGCGGTGCCGACGTCGGTACGGCGCTGATGTCGGTACTTTTTTCCACCGACCTTTCGTGGCTGTCGCCGCTCTTCATCTTCGTCGGCGTAGTGCTCTTCATCACGCGCTCTGCCAGCGCCGCAGGCCGGGTCGGTCGCGTGCTGATCGGCCTCGGGCTTATGCTGCTCGCGCTGCAACTGGTGGTCGCTACCACCGGGCCGCTGTTTTCTTCACCGGCGGTGCGCGCATTGCTGGCATCGCTCAACAGCGACGTGCTGCTCGAGATCACCATCGGTGCGGTCTTCGCGGTGGTCGCCTATTCCAGTTTGGCGGTGGTGCTGCTGGTCGCGGCCATGGCGAGCTCTAACGTGGTCCCGCTCGACGTGGCGTTGGGCCTCGTGCTCGGCGCCAACCTGGGCAGCGGCTTGCTGGCGGTCCTCACGACCGCCAAGTCACCGGTACCGGTGCGCCAGGTGACCGTCGGCAACCTGATCTTCAAGATTGCCGGTGTCGCCATCGCGGCACCCTTCGTCGGCCTCTATTTGCGCGAAGCGCGCCACTTCGTTTCAGACGCCACCTCTCTGGTGGTGCTGTATCACCTGGCCTTCAACGTGTTCGTGAGCCTCGGCTTCATCGGCTTTACAGACATGGTCGCGCGCCTGGTGTCGCGCGCGATGCCGGTGCCAGTCGCAAACACCGCGACGCAGCGGCCGCACCATCTCGATCCATCGGCCCTCTCGACGCCCTCGCTCGCCATCTCGAACGCGGCGCGCGAGGCCTTGCACCAGGCCGACATCGTGGAGACCATGCTGATCGGCATGCTCAACGTACTGCGCAACAACGACCTGCGGCTCGCGCAAGAGCTTCGCAAGCTCGACGACACGGTGGACGAGCTCTACTCGGCCATCAAGTACTACATGACGAAGATTTCGCGCGAGGCGCTCGGCGAAGAAGAGAGCAAACGCTGGACGGACATCATCAGCTTCACGATCAACATGGAACAGATCGGCGACATCATCG
Organism: Variovorax sp. RTB1; assembly: GCF_035018765.1. NCBI lineage: Bacteria > Pseudomonadati > Pseudomonadota > Betaproteobacteria > Burkholderiales > Comamonadaceae > Variovorax > Variovorax sp. RTB1. The sequence continues at coordinate 39,652 of NZ_JASJXG010000013.1, read as the reverse complement.
AGCGCGTGATCATCGACATCGAAGACAAGAAGATCAAGCCGCAGCGCAATTTTTCGGACGCCGGCATGAAGGAGATCGTCGAACTGCACGAGCGGCTGATCGCCAACCTGCGCCTGAGCATGAGCGTATTCCTGAACGGCAACGTGCGCGATGCGCAAAAGCTGCTGCAAGAGAAAGCACGCTTTCGCGACCTGGAGCGCGCCTATGCGACCACGCACCTCGGCAGGCTGTCGAACCAGACGGCCCTGAGCATCGAAACCAGCTCGCTGCACATCGACCTGATCAGCGACCTGAAGCGCATCAACTCGCACATTTGTTCGATCGCCTATCCGATCCTGGACTCGGCCGGTGTGCTTTCACCGAGCCGGCTGCGCGAGTCGCGGCTCGGCGAACTCAAAGGCTGAAAACCTAGGGGCCGACCGACCTTGCGGTCTTGGCTTGTTCCGCCACCTTCGACGACGCTTCGATCAGCGGCCGCCGCGCATAGCGCTGTGCCAGATACGCGCACACCATCAACTGCATCTGATGGAACAGCATCAGCGGCAGCACGATCGCGCCGACCGTGTGCGCCGCGAACAGCACCTGCGCCATCGGAATGCCGCTGGCCAGGCTTTTCTTCGAGCCACAGAACACGATCGTGATCTCGTCGGCCTTGTCGAAGCCGAGCTTGCGGGCCAGCCAGGTAGTGCTGACCAGCGCCAAGGCCAACAGCACGCCGCACACCAGCAGCAAGCCGGCCAGTGCACCGATCGGCACCTGCTTCCAGAGCCCTTCAATCACGGCGGCGCTGAAGGCCGTATAGACCACCAGCAGGATCGAGCCACGGTCCACATATGTGAGGATGGACGCGCGGCGCTTGATCCAGCCGCCGATCAGCGGGCGCAACAAATGGCCTGCGACGAACGGCGCCATCAACTGCAGCAGGATCCGGCCGATGGAGTCGAGCGATGCACCCGCACTGGCGTGCTGCACCACGACAAGATTGACCAGCAACGGCGTGATGAAGACACCGAGCAGCGTCGACGCCGATGCGCTGCACACGGCAGCCGGCACGTTGCCGCGCGCCATCGAGGTGAAAGCGATGGCGGACTGCACCGTGGCCGGCAGTACGCAAAGAAACAGGATGCCCGTGTACAGCTCGGGCGTGACGAGCGGCAGCAACACCGGTTTGAGCGCAAGGCCGAGCACCGGAAACAAGATGAAGGTGCAGGCGAACACCAAAAGGTGCAGGCGCCAATGCGTGATGCCCGCCAGGATCGCCTCGCGCGAGAGTTTGGCCCCGTGCAAAAAGAACAGCAGGCCGATCGCGAAGGTCGTCAGTCGCCCGAAGAACACGGCGCCGCCGCCGCTCGCGGGAAGCAGGCTGGCGAGCACGACGGTCGAAACCAGCGCGAGCGTGAAGTTGTCGGGGAGGAAGCGTGAACGGGCCATGGCACCTATTGGAACGCGACCGCATTCAAAAGAGAAATCGATTTATCTAATGGATATATGATTCCGGTGCATGAACGTCACGCTGCGTCAGCTCAGGGTTTTCCGGTCGGTTGCGGAGGGCCGCAACTTCAGCCGCGCCGGGGATCAGGTCGGCCTGACGCAGCCGGCCGTGAGCCGCGCCATCCTGGAACTCGAGTCACAGCTCGGCCTGAAACTGCTCGATCGCACCACGCGCGAGGTGGCGCTGACCGAGGCCGGCCAATCGCTGGCGGCGCGGCTCGATCGCGTGCTCGACGAGCTCGACCAGACGCTTCAGGACGTGGCCGGGCTCGCGAATGCGAGCGGCGGCAAGGTGCGTGTGGCCAGCAGCCCGACGCTTTCGGCCAACCTCATGCCGGCGTGCATCGCGGCATGCGCCACGGCCGCGCCCGGAATCCATTTCATGCTGCTCGACCGCATTCAGCAAGACGTGCTGGACAGCGTGCGCAGTGGCGAAGTCGACTTCGGCGTCGTGATCGAGCCTTCGGCCACCGACGACCTGCATTTCGAAACCATGTTGAGCGATCCCTTCGTGATCGTGACGCTTCCCGAACATCCCTTTGCGCAAAAAAAGAGCGTGCGATGGTCGGCACTCGATGGCGCGGAACTGGTGCTGCTCGACCACGCTTCCGGGAGTCGACGCCTGATCGACGAGGCGTTAAAAAAGCACGGTGCATCGTGCCGGGTGACGCAGCAACTCGGCCATCCGACCACCGTGTTTCGCATGGTCGAAGCGGGCATCGGCATCAGCGTGATGCCGGCGTTGTCGTTGCCGCCCGGGGGCTTGGGCGACCTGGTGGTGCGCCCGCTGACACCACGGGTGCAGCGCACCATCATGCTGATACGGCGGCGCAACCGGGCGCTGTCGCCCGTGGCAGAACGGGTATGGAAGCTCGTGCGCGAGACTGTTGAAGCCGCAGGCGCCCCTAGCGGCCAAGCTCGTGCAAGCTGATCGGCGTCGCGTGGGCGTCGTGCGTCAGTGGTGGTTAGTTTGCTCTTGCCGCTGGCGCAGGCAGAAGTCGATCAGGTCATCGATTTCGGTGGCCTTGTCGAACACCGCGTCGGCACCGAGCTCGGCACAGCGCTGGCGCACATGGCGCGTCGTATGGTTGCTCAACACCACGAGCCTTTGCGTGGATGACCGGTCGCGGCAGGCTTCGATCACGTTCATGCCGCTGCCTTCTTTCAGGAACAGATCGATGATGGCCAGGTCCCACTTGCCGCGGTTATGCGTGAGCCAGGCCGTACCCTCGTCTTCGGTCTCGGCCTCACCGACCGTTTCGACACGCGCCACTTCGCGCAATGTGCCGACGAGGTTCTCACGGATGGTCGCGTTGTCTTCGACGATGTAGGTTCTGACGGTGTTCATGGCCAAGACTGGTTCAGAGCGTCAGCACCGTGCAACCCGTGGTCTTGCGCGCTTCGAGGTCGCGATGCGCCTGCGCCACTTCGGTGAGCGGGTAACGCTGGTCGATCGAGATCTTGACTGCACCGCTTTCGACGACCTTGAACAGATCGTCGGCCGCCGCTTGTGTCGCCTCTCGGGTGGCGATGTGCGTGAACAAGGTCGGCCGCGTCACGTACAGCGATCCGCCGGAAGCCAGCTTGCCCAGGTTGAACGGCGGCACCGCGCCGGAGCCGTTGCCGAAGATGGCGAGCAAGCCAAAGGGTCGCAGGCAGGCCAGCGAGCCTTCGAAAGTGTCTTTGCCGACCGAGTCGTAGACCACTTTCACGCCCTTGCCGCCGGTAATTTCCTTCACACGCTCCGCGAAGTTTTCGGTGCTGTAGTTGATGGCGAATGCAGCACCATGGTCGAGCGCCATCTTGCACTTGGCGTCGCTGCCGGCGGTACCGATCAACTGCAGTCCCAACGCCTTCGCCCATTGGCAAGCGATGAGCCCGACGCCACCCGCAGCGGCGTGAAAAAGGATGAAGTCGCCCGCCTGCAAGCCTTCGGCCGGCAGTGTTTTCTTGAGCAGGTACTGGGCTGTCAACCCCTTCAGCATCATGGCGGCGCCAGTCTCGAACGAGATGGCATCGGGCAGCTTGCAGACGCACTTGGCAGGCATGACCCGCACTTCGCAGTAGCTGCCCGGCGGCTGGCTGGCATATGCCGCACGGTCGCCGGCCTTCAGGTGCGTCACGCCCTCGCCCACCGCCTCGACGATGCCCGAGGCTTCCATGCCGAGTTGCAGTGGCATCGCAAACGGATAGAGCCCGCTGCGCTGGTAGGTGTCGATGAAGTTCAAACCGACCGCCTTGTGGCGGATGCGTATTTCACCGGGGCCGGGCTCGCCGACATCGACCTCCACGATCTTCAGTTCTTCGGGACCGCCATGGCGGTCGATGCGGACGGCTTTGCTCTTCATCGATGTCTCCAAAAAAATCAGAGGCGCATGGTGCCACGATCGCGGCCGGGACGCTCGTCAGTAAGTGCCTGGGTAGGCGCCGCCATCGGCCAGCACGTTTTGTCCATTCACGTAGCCCGCCTGCATGCTGCACAAGAAAGCGCAGATGGCTCCGAACTCCTCGGGGTTGCCGAAGCGCCCCGCCGGAATGGACTTTTGCCGGGCCGCGCGAATCGCGTCGATGTCTTGCCCGGTCTTCTTGGCGGTGCCGGCCATGGTGCCCTTGAGCCGATCGGTATCGAAGGCGCCCGGCAGCAGGTTGTTGATGGTCACGCCCTTGGCCGCGAGGCTCGTGCGCGCCACGCCTGCCACGAAGCCGGTGAGCCCGCTGCGGGCCCCGTTCGACAAGCCGAGGATGTCGATCGGCGCCTTCACAGAGCTCGATGTGATGTTGACGATGCGCCCGAAGCCACGTGCCGCCATGCCGTCGACCGTGGCCTTGATGAGTTCGATCGGCGTCAGCATGTTGGCGTCGACTGCCTTGATCCACGCTTCGCGATCCCAGTCGCGAAAGTCGCCGGGAGGCGGACCACCCGCGTTCGTGACGACGATGTCGAAGTCGGAGTGCACCGCAAAAGCAGCCGCACGACCCGCCTCGGTCGTGATGTCGGCCGCCACGGTCTTGACCCACGGCGTCGCCGCCGCAGACCCGCCCGCGCGTGCCGCCAGCAGCTTGACCGCAGCGGCTTCGAGCGCCTCGGCGCCGCGCGCGACGATCACCACGTTCACGCCCTCCTGCACCAGCGCCAGCGCACTGCCGAAGCCGAGACCCTTGCTCGCGCCGCACACCAGCGCCGTCTTGCCTGCGATTCCAAAATCCATGGGGTTGCTCCTTGGGCGCTAACGGCCCGACCGTGTGAAAACAAAGATACCCGCGATGACCAGCGCCGTGCCCGCGGCGATCCATGCGGTGAACGGCTCGCCCAATATCAACGAGCCCATCAGGATGGTCGATACCGGACCGACCATGCCGGTTTGCGCAGTGACCGCCGCGCCGATGCGCTCGATCGCCATCATCACCATCAACACCGGCACCGCGGTGCACAGCGTCGCGTTGAGCACTGACAACCATATGACTTGCGGTGCCACTTCGAACGCCGCGCTCATCGGCCGCAGCAGCACGAATTGCGCGATGCACAGCACGCAGGCCACGCTGGTCGCCAGCCCGACCAGCCGCAGCGAGCCGAGCCGCTTGACGAACTCACCGCTGTAGATAAGGTAGCCCGCGTAGCTCACCGCACTCAAGAAGCACAGCAAGGTGCCCCACGCCGCATCGGTTCCGCTGGTTCCGCCTCGGCTTGCGCCGCTGCTCAGCAACTCGTGGCCGAACACCAGCAGCACGCCGGTGTAGCTGATGACCATGCCCACGATCTGCGCACGCGAGGCGCGGCGCCGATACAAGAGCCAGCCGAACAACAGCACCAAGGTCGGGTTGAGGTACAGGATCAAGCGCTCGAATCCGGCCGAGATATAGGCCAGCCCGGCAAAGTCGAGAAAGCTTGCGAGGTAGTAGCCCGAAAAACCAAGGCCGAACACGCCGATCCAGTCGCGCGTGGTGAGCGCCGGCTTGCCGCGACCCGACCACCACGCCATGATCACGAACAACGGCAGTGCGAACAGCATGCGCAGCATGATGAGCGTGACCGCGTCGACACCATGCCGGTACGCGAGCTTGACGATGATCGCCTTGCCGCTGAAAGCGATCGCGCCGACCGTGGCCAACACGAGCCCGCCGGCGATGGACTTGCTATGTGCCTGTGCGTCGGCTGCAGTCGTGGCGGATGACACAGGCGATCAGAATCCTGCGGCCACGCCGTCGCGTCGCGCATCGCTGGCCGCCACGTAACCCTCGACGGCCGGATTGCCCTTTTCTTCACCGACGCGCCAGATGAACTGCCCGGCACCGAAGTCCTGGTACGAGTCGTTGATGACTTCCATGCGATGGCCGAGCGCGCCGAGCCCTTCGATCGTCTTCGGGTTCATCGCCGACTCGACGTTGATCTCGAGTCCCGCGTTGAAACGCCAGCGTGGCGCATCGCAGGCGGCCTGCGGGTTCTGCTTGTAGTCGAGCATGCGCACGAGAGTCTGCATATGCCCTTGCGGCTGCATGTTGCCGCCCATCACGCCGAAGCTCATGACCGGCTGCCCACCCTTGGTAAGAAAAGCCGGAATGATGGTGTGGAAAGGCCGCTTGCCGGGTGCCACGACATTGGCACTTGCCGGGTCGAGGTTGAAGCCGTGTCCGCGGTTCTGCAGGCTGATGCCGAACTCAGGCTCGACGCAGCCCGACCCGAAGCCCATGTAGTTGCTCTGGATGAAGCTCACCATCATCCCGCTCTCGTCCGCCGCGGTGAGGTAGATGGTGCCGCCCTTGACAGGGTTGCCGACGCCGAAGTTCTGCGCTTTTTTCACGTCGATCAGTTTGGCACGCGAGGCCAGGTAGTCGTCATCGAGCATTTGCAGGTGGGTCACCGCCATCGCCGATGACTCGGCCACGTGGTGGTACACGTCGGCAAAGGCCAGCTTCATCGCCTCGATCTGAAGATGTTGCGACGCCACCGAGTCGACCGGCATCGAGGCGATGTCGAACTTCTCGAGGATGCCAAGCGCGATCAACGCTGCGATGCCTTGGCCATTGGGCGGGATCTCGTGCAACGTGTAACCGCGGTAGTCGCGCGAGATCGGTTCGACCCATTCGGGCTTCCAATTGGCGAGGTCGCTGGCTTTCAGGCTGCCGCCGTTGGCGGTCGAAAACTTCTCGATCGCCGCGGCAATCTCACCGCGATAGAACGATTCGCCCTTGCTGGCCGCGATCGACTTGAACGCGCGTGCGGCCGCGGCAAACCTGAAGAGTTCTCCGACTTCGGGCGCGCGGCCCCATGGCAAGAAGCCTTGTGCAAAGCCCGGCTGCGATTGCAAGAGCGACGTCGCGGCCTCCCACTTTTGCTGTACCACCGGGGGCACCAGATAGCCGCGCTCGGCCGTCTCGATGGCGGGCGCCATCAGGTCGGCGAACGGCAGCTTGCCGAAGCGCTCGCTCAGCGCGACCCAACTCGCGACCGCGCCGGGTACCGTCACCGAATCCATGCCGCGCTGTGGCGGCGTGCGGGCGTCGGCACCGTACTTGCGCTTGAAGTAGTCGGGCGTCCAGGCTTGCGGCGCGCAACCCGATGCATTGAGTCCATGCAGCTTCTTGCCGTCCCACAGGATGCAGAACGAATCGCTGCCCAGGCCGTTGCTTACCGGCTCGACCAAGGTCATCACGGCGGCGGCCGCTACCGCCGCGTCTACTGCGTTGCCGCCCTGTTGCAGGATGCGCAGCCCGGCCTGCGCCGCGAGCGGGTGCGAGGTCGACACCACGTTGCGCGCGAAGACAGGAATGCGCGTGGACGTATAGGGATTGCCGTAGTCGAATTTCATGGAGCTCAGTCGTTTTTGATGTTGCGGTCGGTGATGATCTTTTTCCACTTGGCCGCGTCGGCGGCGACCATGCTGGCCAGCTCCTGCGGGGTGCTGGTGGTCGGCTCGATGCCGAGGCGCGACAGCTTGGCGCGCACCTCCGGGTCGGCCAGCGCCTCGTTGGCGGCAGTGTTGATGCGCGTGACCAGATTCGCCGGCAGCGCCTTCGGCCCATACAGGCCAAACCAGGTGTTCGACTCGAAGCCCGGCAGCACTTCGGCGATGGGTTGCAAATCCGGTGCCAACGGACTGCGCTTGAGCGTCGTCACGCCCAGCGCGCGCAACCGGCCGTCGCGCACGTGCGGCATGCCGGTCGGCAATGAATCGAAAAGCACGTCGATCTTGCCGCTGATCAGGTCGGGGATGGCCAGCGCCGTGCCCTTGTACGGAATGTGCGTCACGAAGATGCCGGCCTGCGACTTGAACAGTTCCGCCGTCAACTGCACGATGGTGCCGTTGCCGCTCGATGCGTAGTTGAGCTTGCCGGGGTTCTTCTTGGCGTAGTCGATCCACTCGCGCACCGTCTTGGCGGGTGCGTCGTTGGGCACCAGCATCACGCTCGGCGCGTCGCCGACATGCGCGATCGGCGTGAAGTCGCGCACCGTGTCGTACGGCAGTTTGACGGTCATGGCCGGGCCGATCGAGTGCGTGCTGGTGGTGGCGAGCAGCAGCGTGTAGCCGTCCGGCGTCGCCTTGGACGCGATGTCGGACCCGATCGCGCCGCCGGCACCGGGCCGGTTCTCGACCACCAGCGTGGCGCCGAGCTTTTCGCCCATCTTCTGCGACAACGTGCGTGCGAAAAGATCGGTGGCGCCGCCGGCCGGGAACGGCACTACGAGGCGGATCGGCTTGGTGGGATAGGTCTGCGCCCAGGCGCCGCCGAAGGTGAATACCCCGGCCATGGCGAGCGACGCTCGAAGAAAGTGGTTGCGCTGCATGCCGTCGATTAAAGCAAAACGGCACCCCAAGGTGCCGCTCGCTTGTTTCGATGCGCTGTGCCTACTCTTCGACGAACGCCTCTTCGCGCTTGTTCTTGACTGCCGGCAACAGCACGATCACCAGCAGCAGCAACGCAGCCGCCAGCAGGCCCGCCGAGATCGGCCGCGACACGAAAACGCTCCAGTCGCCACGCGACAACAAGAGCGCGCGCCGCAGGTTCTCTTCCATCATCGGCCCCAGGATGAAGCCGAGCAGCAGCGGCGCAGGCTCGCACCCCAGCTTGTAGAACAGGTAGCCGATGAAGCCGAAGATACCCACCAGCCAGATGTCGAAGGTGTTGTTGTTGGTCGAGTAAACGCCGATCGCGCAGAACAGCACGATGGACGGAAACAGGTACTTGTACGGCACCGACAGCAGCTTGATCCACATGCCGATAAGCGGCAGGTTCAGGATCACCAGCATCGCGTTGCCGATCCACATCGATGCGATCAGGCCCCAGAACAGTTCAGGGTTGCTGGTCATGACCTGCGGACCCGGCTGGATGTTGTGGATGGTCATGGCGCCGACCATCAACGCCATCACCGCGTTGGGCGGAATGCCGAGCGTCAAGAGCGGGATGAACGACGTTTGCGCACCGGCGTTGTTGGCCGATTCGGGTGCGGCCACGCCACGGATGTTGCCCTTGCCGAAAGGCACTTCGCCCGGGCGCAACTTGGTCTTCTTCTCGATGGTGTAGGCCGCGAACGAGGCCAGCAAAGCACCGCCTCCGGGCAGGATGCCGAGGGCAGAACCGAGCGCTGTGCCGCGCAGGATTGCCGGGACCATGTTGCGGAAGTCTTCCTTGGTCGGGAACAGGCCGGTCACCTTGGCGGTGAACACTTCGCGGTCTTCATCGGGCTGCGACAGGTTGGCGATGATTTCGCCGTAACCGAACACGCCCATGGCGATGGCGACGAAGCCGATGCCGTCGGTGAGTTCGGGAATGTCGAAGCTGTAGCGCGCGACGCCCGAGTTGACGTCGGTGCCGACCAGGCCCATCAAGAGGCCCAGCACGATCATCGCGATCGCCTTCAACAGCGAACCCGAGGCCAGCACCACGGCACCGATCAGGCCCAGGATCATCAGCGAGAAGTATTCGGCCGGGCCGAACTTGAAGGCCAGTTCGGTCAGCGGCGGTGCGAAGGCGGCAAGGATCAAGGTACCGACGCAGCCCGCGAAGAACGAGCCCAGGCCAGCCGCAGCGAGCGCAGGTCCGGCTCGCCCTCGTCGCGCCATTTGATAGCCGTCGATGACAGTCACCACCGAGGACGATTCTCCCGGCAGGTTCACCAGAATGGCAGTCGTCGAGCCACCGTATTGCGCGCCGTAGTAGATGCCGGCCAGCATGATGAGTGCCGACACCGGTGGCAGCGCATAGGTCGCAGGCAGCAGCATCGCGATGGTCGCGACCGGGCCAATGCCGGGCAGCACGCCGATGAGCGTGCCCAGAATGCAGCCGATCAGGCAGTACAGCAGGTTCGTGAAGGTGAACGCGACGCCGAAGCCGATCGAGAGGTTATGAATCAGGTCCATGTGTGTGCTCCCTTAACCCGTGATGAAGGTGGGCCACACCTGAATTTGCAGCTTGAGCGCCAGGATGAATGCGACATAGCTGCCCGCAGCCAGCACCGTGGCGAGAACGATCACCTTGACCAGGTTGAACTCGTTGCCCGCCAGGCTCGAGATGAGCGTGAGCGCGTAGATGGCGACGATGAGACCCATGGCCGGCAAGCCGATGCTGGGCAAGCCGCCGAGCAGCACGCCAAAAGCAAAGTTGGCCAGCAGGATGAAGACCACCTGCTTCCACGCCCACCTGCCGATCTTTTCGCCATCGGAGGTCTCAACTGTGAGCGCGGTGAAGATGATGACGAGCCCGATAGCTGACATCACGACGCCCAGCATCAGCGGAAAGTAACCCGGCCCCATCCGGGCACCACTGCCCACGTTGTAGGTCGTCGCGCCCCAGGCGAACGCGATCCCGGTGATGGCGAACATCAGTCCCGAGAAAAAGTCTTTCTGACTTTTAATTTTCATGAACCCGTCTCCTCGACATATTTCGAACCACGCGATTGTGTGGTCAGGCAGAGGTCAGGACGATGTGGATTCCACCTAATGCAAGCCTAGGGATAACCCCGTAGCTCAGTCGAGCGGCGGGGTGGCGCTCAGCACTTCTTCGATGGTGGTGAGGCCTTCAGCCACGCGCAGAGCGCCGGCAAGCCGAAGAGGTCGCATGCCGTCGGTAACGGCTTGACGCTTCAAGGCGCCGAGGTTCGGCTCCTTGTTGACCTGCGCCTTGAAAGCCTCGCTGATGCTGAGCAATTCATAGAGGCCCATGCGCCCCATGTAGCCGGTCATGCGGCAGTCGACGCAACCGATCGGCTTGTACGCGCTGACCGAACCGGTGATCTGCCAGGGCTTGACGAACTCGGCGAGTTTCTCGCGCGTAATCGATGCGTCGGGCAGCTTGCAGTGCGTGCACAGCGTACGCACCAGCCGCTGCGCCAGCACACCAAGCATCACTGCGTTGATGAGGTACGACGGCACACCCAGCTCCATTAGCCGCGTGATGGCGCTCGGTGCGTCGTTGGTGTGCAGCGTGCTGAAAACCAGGTGGCCGGTGAGTGCCGACTGCACCGCCATTTCGGCCGTGGCCAGGTCGCGAATTTCGCCGACCATGATGATGTCCGGATCCTGCCGCATCAGGGCGCGCAGGCCTTCGGTAAATCCGAAGTCGAGTTGCGGCTGCACCTGCGTCTGGTTGAACGAAGGCTCGATCATTTCGATCGGGTCTTCGATGGTGCTCACGTTGACCTGCTCGGTCGCGACGCGCTTCAAGGTGGAATAGAGCGTGGTCGTCTTGCCGGAACCGGTAGGGCCGGTCACCAGGATGATGCCGTGCGGCCGTGTCACGAGCTGCTCCCAGCGCTTGGCGTCGTGCTGCGCGAAGCCGAGCGCATCCAGATCTTTCACCGCGGTGTCGGGGTCGAAGATCCGCATCACCATCTTCTCGCCGAAGGCGGTCGGCAAAGTCGACAGACGCATTTCGACTTCGTCGCCGCGCATGTTCCGGGTCTTGATGCGGCCGTCGAGCGGGCGCCGCTTTTCGACCACGTCCATGCGGCCGAGCAGCTTGATGCGCGCGACCATCGCGTTCATGACACCCATCGGCATCTGGTACGCCGGGTGCAGCACGCCGTCGATGCGAAAGCGGATCACGCCCTGTTCCCGCCGTGGCTCCAGATGGATGTCGCTGGCACGCTGGTCGAAGGCGTATTGCCAGAGCCAGTCGACCACCTGCACCACGCTTTGGTCGTTGGCGTCGAGCTGCTTGTTGCTCTTGCCGAGCTCGACCAGCTGCTCGAAGCTCGCGCCGCCCGTGTTGCCGCCCGCTTTTTGCGCAGCCTTGACCGACTTGGCGAGGGCGAAAAATTCGGCCGTGTAACGCTGGATGTCGGTCGGATTGGCCACTACGCGGCGCACCGATCGGCGCGCCTGCCGCTCGACTTCGGAAACCCAGTCGGTCAGAAAAGGCTCGGCTGTGGCAATGACGACTTCGCTCGGCGTCACCTGAATGGGCAGTACCTTGTGGCGTTCGGCATAGGCCGCGCTCATGGTGTCGGCGACCTTGCCCACGTCGACCTTCAACGGATCGATGCGGAGGTAGGCCAGGCCTGCGCGACCGGCCAGCCACTGCGTCAGCATTTCCAGATCGAGCGGCTTGCCGTCTTTCTCGCGCGTCATCGCAACGTTGGCAAGCCGCACCAACGGCGCCTGCCGGCTTTCAGCCTGGGCGCAGCGGGCGATGGTGCGCTTGGCTTCTTCGGGCGAGATAACGCCGTCGCGTGCCAGCCATTCAACGAGATGCCGCAGATCGAGCGGCCCTTCGTATCGGGTCAGCGCCTTTGCGGCCGCGGTGCCGGGGGGAATCGCAGCGGCGGGTTGAACGGAGCGGGGAGCGGCACTCATGAATCAGGTCTGAGGTTTGAAGACCCGCAGCCACTTGGGTGCAGGCAGACCCCATCGAGTCTGTATGGTTTGCGCCCGGTCGGCAAGCGCGGCGCGCTTGGGTTCACTGGCCGTGCGCTGGGCCAGCACCACGGTGTTGCCTTCGCGGGTCGGCTTGTAGGCCCACACCGCGCCGACACCGAACGCCGCACTGATCTTTTCCAGACTTTTCTCATAGCTCGACGAGCGACCGAACAGGTTGACCGTCATGCAGCCGTCCTCGGTCAGCAGAGCGCGGCAGTCCGCATAGAAGTCTTCGCTGTCGAGTACCGGCGCGGCGGCCTCGTGGTCGTACAAATCGACCTGCAACGCATCGACGGTGCCATGCCATTTCGGCTTCTTGATTTCGACCGCGGCATCGGCGATGACGATTTGCAGCTTGGCGTCGTCGGCCGGCAACTTGAACCAGCCACGGCAGGCGGCCACGACTTGTGGATTGAGTTCGACGGCAGTGGTTCGCATGCGCAATGTCTTGCGGCTGAACTTGGTCAGCGTCGCGGCGCCGAGCCCGAGCTGCATCGCATGTCTGCTGGCCACGCTCGTGGGCTCGACGAACAACAGCCAGGCCATCATGCGCTGCACATATTCAAGCTCAATCTCAAAAGGAGCATCGATCTTCATCGACCCCTGGACCCACTCCGTGCCCAGGTGCAGGTAGCGCACGTCGCCCCAATCGGAAAAATTGACTTCAGGGAGGGACATCGTTTTAGTGGCCATGCGGGTGCGGATGATGCCATCCGAACGACAAAAAACCCGCCACGGCGGGTTTTTCGTTAAGTCGAACCAAGCGGCCGATCGGCAATCGATCAGCCGACGATCAGTTCAGGTTCACTGCTTCTTGGCAGCTGCATTCTCTGCGGTGCCGGGAATCTTTTCACCGATCTTGGCGCCTGCGGCACGCATGCCGTTGGCGGTGCTGTGGCCTGCGTCTTCGACGACGTTAGCGCCCTTCTTGGCGACGCGCTTGGTCGCGTGGTAAGCCTTCTTGGTGCCGCGCTTGGTCGCGTTGTAGGCCTTCTTGGTGCCGCTCTTGGTCGCGTCGACAGCGTCCTTGGTGGCTTCCTTGGCGCGCTCGGTCACCGTCGGTGCGGGAGCCACGGCTGGTGCCGTAGCAGGAGCGGGCGTCTGCGCTTGAGCCGACAGGCCGATCGATGCAAAGGCAAGGGCGAGCACGGCCGGGACGGTGCGAATGAAAGATGCGTTCATGAAGAATCTCCTTGAAAGTTGAAGTGACGAACTTGTCACTGTGTGGATCTAACGAACCACGGTGCTTCAAGGATGACACCAAAGAACTTGACGTTGAAGACAAGCTTCGAAGTCGGGGCGTTTGCCTACGCGGCCTCGTGGTTCCGAACCGACAAGTCGATCAGCGAATTGATCAGAGGGCCCAGCTTGGGAAGTGATGCGATGGCGTTTCGGGTTGTCGCCTCCGCCAATGCATCTATCGACATGCCGCGCAGGCTCGCCACCACTTCGGCGATGCGCGGCAGTTCACCGGGCTCATTGCGAGCCTGCGGCGAGCCGTCCTGACGCTGCTCTGCGGTTCGATAGAGCCAGTGCGGCTGAATGTCCGGCGAATCTGTTTCCATGACCAGCGCGTCGAGCGGCAGGCTGGCGGCAAGGCGCCGCAACTGGAGGGCCCGCTCGAAGGTCACAGCGCCGCCAAAGCCCAGCTTGAGCCCGAGCGAGATACAAGCGTTCGCCTGCTGTTCGCTGCCATTGAAAGCGTGCGCGATGCCCTGCCACGGGCGCCCGGCAGCGACTTGGCGCAGATGCTTGAGCACCTTGTCGACCGAACGTCGCACATGGATAACCACCGGCAAATCGTACTTTCGGGCCAGCACCAGCTGGGCATGAAAGAAATGCTGCTGTCGTTCGTCGTCCAGACCCTCGACGAAGTAATCGAGCCCGATCTCACCCACAGCGACCAGGCGAGGGTCGTCGATGCGGGCCGCAAGCTCGGCGTCCAGCAAGTCGAGATCATCGTCCTTCGCGTCGCCGGTGCAGAGGGGATGGATGCCCAGCGCATAGGCGTCACCCTGCGCGTGGGCCAGGTCGCGCACGGTCGCGAAGTTGAACGCCGCCACCGCCGGAATAACACACAGCCGTACGTTTTTGGCGGCTGCGCGAGCGCGCACTGCCGGCTCATCGATCCCGAATTCAGCTGCATCCAGATGGCAATGGGTATCAATGAAAAGAGCCATCGGCCGATGATGCCCGAACGAATGCAAGGCGGCACAAAGCGTGCTACCGTCATTGCACTAGCGTCTTCTTTTAACCGGAGGTGCCTCCATGCGCAGGCCAGGTTTGTACAGCCGATCTCCCCGAACCCCATCGCAGTCCGCGGCCGGCTCGGCCCCGGAAAACACTGAGGGCGACGCTGGGGCCACGGCTGCCGCCAACGCCCGGACTGGGGCCCTTGGTGGCGTCAAGTCGGCAGGCACGGGGTCTGGCAGAAAAGGCTTCGCCGTCCTGCTCGCTCTCTGCGTTGCAATGGCCGCCGGCGGCGGTTACTACTGGCCGCACCAGGGCAATCGCGCCCTCACCCAAAAAGACATCGACGCAGCAGTGCTGCGCTCGTTGCAAACCGCCGTTCTGCCGTCCCCTGCCGCCAAGGCAGCCGACATCATCCGACCCTCCGTGGTGCGAGTCGTGAGCTACGGTCCGGAAAAGAAAACGCCCGAGGCCACCACTGAAAAGCGCGGCCGAAACATGGCGAAGGGCAAAGCGCCCGAAGCCGATGCGGAGGGCGACAACGAACGCGGCGTCGGTACCGGTGTGGTGATCGTCGACAAGGGCGTGATCCTGACCAACCTGCACGTGGTGGCAGGCGCCACCAGGATCAAGGTCACCTTTTTCGACGGGCTCGAGTCGATCGCCACCGTCACTGGCGTGCAGCCCGAAAACGACCTGGCCGTGCTGCAGGCGCAAAAGATTCCGGACGATCTCGCCGCGGCAACGATGCGCTCCACGGCCGACCTGCAACCAGGCGACCAGGTGGCTGCGGTGGGCTTCCCGTTCGGCATCGGCCCTTCGGTGTCGGCCGGCGTGGTGTCGGGTTTGAAGCGATCTTTTCGCTCGCCTGAAGGCAAGCAGGAACTCGGTAACCTGATCCAGTTCGACGCAGCGGCCAATCCCGGCAACTCGGGGGGTCCGCTCGTCAATATGCAGGGAGAGGTGCTGGGCATCGTCACCGCCATCCTGAACCCGACGCAGGCCCGCACCTTCATCGGCATCGCCTTCGCGATCCCGATAGAAAACGCGGCGGCGGCGGCGGGCATGCCGCCGTTCTGACCCCCTTCGAACGTCCTTCGGAAACCAGCGAAATCCCATGAGCACTGAAAACCCGTCGTTCTCTCCCTCACCCGCCACCGCCGAGCTGATGGAGCAGATCCTCTACCAGGTGAAGCGCGTAGTCGTCGGTCAAGACCGCTTTCTGGAACGCGTCATGGTTGCGATCCTGGCCGGCGGCCATCTGCTCGTCGAGGGTGTGCCGGGCCTGGCCAAGACGCTCACCATCAAGACGCTGGCCGAAACCGTGCAGGGCCAGTTCAAGCGCATCCAGTTCACGCCCGACCTGGTGCCGGCCGACCTGGTCGGCACGCGCATCTACAACCAGAAGACCGGCGACTTCAGCACCTCGCTCGGCCCGGTCTTCGCCAACCTGTTGCTGGCCGATGAAATCAACCGCGCCCCCGCCAAGGTGCAGAGCGCGCTCCTCGAAGTGATGCAGGAACGGCAGGTGACCATCGCCGGCGAGACGCACAAGGTGCCGCGCCCGTTTCTGGTCATGGCCACGCAGAACCCGATCGAAACCGAAGGCACCTATCCGCTGCCGGAAGCGCAGGTCGACCGATTCATGATGAAGGTGCTGGTCGATTACCCCACCGATGAGGAAGAGTTCGTCATCGTGCAGCGCGTGATCGGCCCACCGGTCGAAGTGACCGCGGTTGCCACAACCGATCAATTGGCGCAATTGCAGGCCGAAGCGCGGCGCGTGTATGTCGACCCGTCGCTGATTCAATATGCAGTGAAGCTCGTATCGGCCACGCGCACACCCGAAAAGCACGGCCTGAAAGACATGCGCCGGTTCATCACCTTCGGCGCCAGCCCGCGCGCCAGCATCAACCTGACCGAAGGCGCGCGCGCGCTGGCGCTGCTGCGTGGCCGCACCTATGCGCTGCCCGAAGACATGACCGCGCTGGTGCCGGACGTGCTGCGGCATCGGGTCACGCTGTCCTACGAAGGCCTGTCGGAAGGGCTCACGCCCGACAGCCTCATCGACAAGATCATGAGAGCCGTGCCCGCCCCTGCAAAACCGCTAGAGCATGAAAAGCTGGTGGCGTAGAACGCCCCCCTCGCCTGCAACGTCGCCCATCCAGGAGCGACCGCCGGAGCTTGCCGCCAACGATGCGTCGCCCGCGATGGGCGTGGATCGCGTGTTGCGACGACTTGAGTGGACGGTCATCCGCCGGCTCGATGGTCTGCTCCAAGGTGACTACCGCACGCTGATGCGCGGCACCGGGCTCGACCTCGCCGACCTGCGCGAATACCAGTTGCACGACGATGTGCGGCACATCGACTGGAACGTGACCGCGCGGCTGCAATCGCCGCACGTTCGCGTCTTCACCGAAGACCGCGAAATGTCGGCCTGGTTCGTGCTCGACCTGAGCCGGTCAGTCGACTTCGGTTCGGGTCTGAAGGCAAAGCGCGAGATCTCGACCGGCTTCGTCGGCGTGCTCGCGCGGCTGCTCACGCGGCACGGCAACCGCGTCGGCGCACTGGTCTATGGCAACGACCTCGAAGCGGTGATTCCGCCACGCAGTGGCCGCCGCCACGTGCTGCATCTGCTGCATGCGATGGAGCGCCGGGCCGAGGCGCTGCCGCTGCAAAAGGGCATGACACGGCTGTCCGACATGCTGAAGTCGGCCGCCAACCTGATGCCGCGCCGCTCGACCGTTTTCGTGGTGTCGGACTTCCTGAGCGAGCCCGGGTGGGAGAAGCCGCTGGGCCAGCTGGTGCAGCGCCATGAAGTGATCGCCGTGCGCTTGTACGACCCGCTCGAACTCGAACTGCCCGACTTGGGACTGGTGCCGTTGCGCGATGCCGAAACCGGCGAACAGCTGTGGGTCGACACACACGACAAGGGTTTCCGCAAACGCTTCGCGCGCATCGCGGCCGAACGCGAAGCGACTTTGCGCGCATCTTTGGCCAAGGCCGGCGTCGACGCGCTCGAACTCTCGACCGATGACGACCTGGTCGAAGCCATCGTGCGCTTCGCCGACCTGCGCAAGCGCAAGGTGCGCTCGGGTGCGGGCAGCATCAAGGCCTTCGCATGACCCCCATGAACTTTCTGTGGCCTCAATTCCTGTGGTTGCTTCTGGCGCTGCCGTTGCTGATCGTCTTGTACTTGTGGCTGATGCGCCGCAAGAAAAAGCTGGCGATGCGCTATGCAAGCCTGTCGATCGTGCGCGAGGCGATGGGCGTCGGGCAGAGCTTCCGGCGTCATATTCCGCCACTTCTGTTTCTGCTCGCCATCGCTGCGATGCTCATCGCCGCATCGCGTCCCACTGCCGTGGTGCTGCTGCCATCCAACAACCAAACCATCATTTTGGCGATGGACGTGTCCGGCAGCATGCGCGCCGCCGACGTGCTGCCGAGTCGCATCGTGGCCGCGCAGGAAGCTGCCAAGGGCTTTTTGAAAGACCTGCCGCGCAGCGTCAAGGTCGGCATCGTCGCCTTTGCCGGCAGCGCGCAAGTGGCGCAGCTGCCGACCACCAACCGCGAAGATCTCTACACCGCCATCGATGCGTTCCAACTGCAGCGCGGCACCGCCACCGGCAACGGCATCATGATGTCGCTCGCCACGCTGTTCCCCGATGCCGGCATCGACATCGACAAGGTCAACGCGCCGAGCCGCCAGCGCGGCGTGCCGATCGAACAGGCTGGCAAGGCAGCGCCCAAGGAGTTCGTGCCGGTCGCGCCCGGCTCGTACACCTCCGCTGCCATCATCATGCTGACCGACGGCCAGCGCACCACCGGTGTCGACCCGCTCGATGCCGCCAAGATCGCAGCCGACCGCGGGGTGCGCGTCTACACGGTCGGCGTCGGTACGGTCGACGGCGAAACGATTGGCTTCGAAGGCTGGTCGATGCGCGTGCGACTCGACGAAGAAACGCTCAAGGCTGTCGCCCAAAAGACCAACGCCGACTATTTTTACGCAGGCACGGCGGGCGACCTGAAGAAGGTCTACGACACGCTCAGCTCGCGCCTCACCGTGGAGAAAAAGGAAACCGAGATCTCAGCCCTCTTCGCGCTGGCCGCTGCGCTGCTGGCCGTGGTTTCTGCGGGCCTTTCGATCTTCTGGTTCAACCGTATCCTCTAGCTTTCAAGAAGCAATGGAGACATGCGGATGTTCGATTTAACAGGCAAGGTCGCGCTCGTCACGGGCGGCAATGGCGGCATCGGGCTCGGTATGGCCAAGGGCCTTGCGCAAGCCGGTGCACGCGTCGTGATCGCGGCGCGCAATGCCGAGAAATCAGCCGCTGCCGTCGAGGCGTTGATCGCGCTGGGCAGCGACAGCTTCGCGCTCGCCGCCGACGTCACCGATGAAGCTTCGGTGCAGTCGCTTTTCGATCAGCTTGCCCAGCGTTGCGGCAGGCTCGACATCCTCGTCAACAACGCCGGCATGACAGTGCGCAAGTCGGTCGACCAGCTCACGCTCGCCGAGTGGAACCAGGTGATGGACACCAACCTCACCAGCGCGTTCTTGTGCAGCCGTGCGGCGCATCCGCTCATGAAGGCAGCGGGCGGCGGCAAGATCATCAACATCGGTTCGATGATGTCGATCTTTGGCGCGCCGTATGCACCGGCGTACGGGGCGAGCAAAGGAGGCATCGTGCAGCTGACCAAGGCGACCGCCATGTCGTGGGCTGCAGATGGCATTCAGGTGAACGCCATCCTGCCGGGCTGGATTCAGACCGCTTTGACCGATGGCGCGCGTGCGCAGGTCGCAGGCTTGAGCGAGCGTGTGGTCGCACGTGCGCCGGCGGCGCGTTGGGGGCAGCCGGAAGACCTCGCGGGGACTGCGGTGTTCCTCGCGAGCGCGGCGTCGGACTTCGTGACAGGCACGGCGATTCCGGTCGACGGTGGGTACTCGATCGCGAGCTGACCCTGCAGGCGGCTATCGCGCAGCACGCGTCAGCATGCGCCCGGCACGCGCGAGCACTTCGGGCTTGCCTTGATTGCCGTCATTGCGAAAAGCCAGCACCCCATTCACGAACACCCGTTCGATCCCCACGCTGATGCTTTTCGGCTTGTCGTAGGTCGCGGTGTCGGCAATGGTCGCCGGATCGAAAACGACCACGTCGGCCATGGCACCGACACGCAGTTGGCCGCGGTCGGCGATGCGCATGTTGCGCGCCGTCATGCCGGTCATCTTGTGCACCGCCTGCTCCAGCGTGATGAGCTTGCGCTCGCGCCAGTAGCGCGCAAAAACGCGCGGGAACGCACCCCACAAACGCGGGTGCGGATGACGGTCGTGCGGCAAGCCGTCGCTGCCGATCATGGTCCGCGGATGCGCGATCACGCGCTCGACATCGGCCTCCTGCATCTGGAAGTAGCACGCGCCGCCGGGCTGCAGGCGGCGGCACGCTTCTTTCTGATCGACGCCCCACTCTTTCGCCACATCTGCGAGCAGGCGACCGGTCACTTCAGGGTGCGTGTCCGACCACGTCAACAGCACGTCGATGACGCCGTCGACCAGGTCTTCGCGCAGCACGGTCGAGCCGGCCACGTAGGGGTAGACGTCGAGGGCGATGTCTTGGCGGCCAGCCAGCGCATCGATCAGCGGCAGTGTCTCCAGCGTGCGGCCCCAGTTGGCCGGGCCGGCACACTTGTGATGCGAGATGACGAGCGGCACGCCGGCTTCGAAAGCCGTGTCGCCGGCCTCGTGCATCGCCTCGACGATCGCCTGCATTTCGCTGCGCAAATGCGTGGCGTAGACGCCGCCATGCCGCGCCACGACGCGGGCCAGCGACGTGACTTCTTCGGCCGGCGCCGCGAAGGCTTCTTCGTAGAACAGACCGGACGACAAGCCATGCGCTCCCGCTTGCATGCAGGCATCGAGCAGCGCACCCATGTGCGCCAGTTCATTGGGGGTCGCGGCCTTGTCGAGCGACTGCATGGCTGCGAAACGCAAGGTGGTGTGGCCGACCAGCGCGGCGACATTGAGAGCGGGTTGAGCGGCATCGACGGCGGCGCGGTAATCGTCCATGGTCGCGTGCAGGAACGAATCGGCGCCCAGCAACGTGAGCGGCGGTTTTGCTTGCGCGGTTCGATACGGCGCCAGCGAAATGCCGCAGTTGCCGGTGACCACCGTCGTGATGCCTTGCGACACTTTGGGCAGGCACGCAGGGTCGCGCAACACAATGGCGTCGTCGTGCGTGTGCACGTCGATAAAGCCCGGCGCGATCACCTTGCCGCGGCAGTCGATCACATCGACCTCGGCAACGTAGATGCCAGCCGGCAAGCGATGCCGAAGCCCTTCGCCCATGGCCACGATGCGGTCGCCCTGCAACAGCACATCTCCCGGCCAGCCCGGGCCGCCGGTGCCGTCGACGACCAAGCCATCCTGAAGAAGGGTGAGGCCCGTCGCAGCTGATTCAGCCATGCTTCAACCCCCCGCCGTCCCAGCTTTGCAGCGGATGCGTGGCCGCGTCGATGCCGTGCCGTTGAAAGGCTTCGCGTGCGCGCTGCAGCCGTTGCACCGCCGGCTCGCCTCGGCGCTGCGCGACGAGTACCGTGAGTATCTCGATGACCGTCAGATGCGCCAGGTACGCATCGATGCCGACATGCATCACCGCGTCGTCGGGCACCGACATACCGAGCAAAAAGTCGGCGCGCTCGGCCAGCGCCGTGCCGGGTCGCGTCAGCGCCACCACCTTGGCGCCCTGGCCGCGTGCGATGTCGACTGCATCGAGCAGCGACGGCATGCCGCCGACATGCGAAATCGCGATGACCACGCCGCCCGGCCGCTGCGCAGCACCTGCGACCTGTTGCAAGTGATAGTCGGCCCATGCATTGGCGGAAATGCCGAGGCGAAACAGCCGCGCCTGCAGGTCGTTGACCATGAACCACGAGGTCGCGCCCGCACCGTACAAATCAACGTGCGGCGCCGCCGCGATGGCGGCGACCGCACCTTCGAGCACCACCATGTCGAGCTGGCTGCGCACCCCTGAAACCGAGGCCGCCGCGCTGCGAGAAATCTTCGCAACCACGTCGTCGGCCGCGTCTTCGATGTTGACGCGGCGATGCAGTGGCGAGCCGCCCAGCGCCAGCTCTTGTGCCAGCGCCAGCTTGAATTCGCGCAGCCCGGCAAAGCCGAGATCGCGGCAGGTGCGCATGATGGTCGGCACCGAACTGCGCGAGCGCTCGGCCAGCAGCTCGAAGCTTTCACCGAGCACGCGGTCGGGGTCTTCCAGGATCATGTCGAGGATCGCGCGTCGCGTTGTCGGCGCGCTCACGCGGATCTCGGCGATACGTCGCAGCAGGGACAAAGTCATTGCGCTTGCCATGCTCAAAAGTTGATCGACACCGCATCGCTCACGCGGTAGTCGTCCTCCACGATCGGCATCCAGTGCCATTTGTCGAACGTCGTGCATGGATGAGAGATACCGAAGCCGATGCGCTCGCCGACGACCGGCGCCAGTGCATCGTCGGCTGCGGTCCAGCGCAGGTAGCCGTGCTGGTCGTTCAACGCGCTGATGTGCCAGCTGGCCGGTACCGTCGATGTGGCCTGCGCGCCAAGCAACGCACGCGCGATGGGTGTCGGCATCGACAGGTCGAACGACACATCGCGCTTGCCCATCGCGACGATGGCGAGGCGTGGTTCGGGGCACGACTGCACAGTGGTCCACACCTCCATCGCCGGGCGAAGGCTGTCGCCGCAGTCGCAACCGAGACGGGCATCGATCGACACCTGAAAGCGCTGGTAGGTGCCGTGGTCGTGCGTGACGTAGCAGCCCGAGCGCAGCAGGCCGCGCACCGGCATGCCGAGCGCCGGCTTGAGTCGTGCGGCAACGAGGTCGTAGATGGCGGAGCCGCCGGCCGACACCAGCACTTCGTCGGTCTCGAAGAGTCCGTGCGTTTCGCAGTGGCGTGCGACCGCTTCGACGCGGCCCATGATCGTGTCGGTGTACGCGGTGTCTGGGCCCGTCTCGCCGGTGGCGCCCTGCCCTTCGTAGCATTCGATGCCGACCAGTTTCACGGCCGGGCTTGCCTTGCAACGCTCGGCCAGCGTGGTGGCCTGCTCGTGCGTGCGGCATCCGGTGCGGCCACCGTCGACACCGATCTCGATCATCAGCTCGAAGGGCAGATGCTCCTGATGTGCGTGCGACCAAGCTTCGATGAGATCGAGTTGCGCCACCGAGTCGAGCAGGAACACGATCCGCAGCCCTTCGTGGGTGCGCAACAGCTGTTGAATGCCGCCGAGGTCTTCGTCGCTCACCACCTGGTTCGCGATGAGCGTGCGCCGCGCGCCCGCCGCGACGCCGACGGCCAGTTGCGTGACGGTTGCAAAGGTCATGCCCCAGGCACCGGCATCGAGCTGGCGCTGAAACAACTGCGGCGACATCGTCGTCTTGCCATGCGGCGCCAGATCGACGCCCCACTCGCGCACACGGGCCTGCATCCAGGCAAGGTTGTGCTCCAGCGCTTCGCGTTTCAGGACAGCCAGCGGCAGCGGCAGATCGCCGGCGAGCACGTTCCATTGCGCAGCGCCGATGTCGCTGCGCAGCAGCGGTGGCTGCGTGCGCGGGTAGCCCTTGAAGCCGCTGTGTAGCAACGGGTCGAGCAGGTCGTTGTTCGATGAATTCATGTCGTCAGTCTCGAATCGATTGCGCCCAGCAGATCCTTGCGGATGCAGGCAGAAAAATGACCGGGCGCCAGCTCTTCCAGCGGCGGTACGGTTTGCGCACACGCTTCGATAGCCTGTGGGCAACGGGTGCGAAACACGCAGCCCGAAGGCGGCGCGATCGGACTCGGAATATCGCCCTTCAACGCCACATGCTCGCTCGGCTGCAGCGGATCGGGCTTCGGGCTCGCAGCCAGCAGCGCTTGGGTGTACGGATGAAATGGTCGCTCGAACAGTTCGGTGGTCGTCGCCACTTCCATCACCTTGCCGAGGTAGAGCACCACCACGCGGTCGCACAGGTACTCGACCACATCGAGGTCGTGCGAAATGAAGAGCATGGTGAGCGACAGGCGCTCACGCAGGTCGGCCAGCAGGTTAATGACCTGCGCCTGGATCGACACGTCCAGCGCCGACAACGGCTCGTCGGCGACGATGAACTCAGGCTCGACCGCTAGCGCACGCGCCACGCCGATGCGCTGCCGCTGGCCGCCCGAAAATTCGTGCGGAAACCGGCTGGCATGTTCAGCGCGGAGGCCCACCGTTTCAAGCAGCTCGGCGATGCGCTTGTCGCGCGCAGCGGCACCTTTGTGCAGCCCATGCGTGGCAAGCGCTTCGCCGAGGATTGCGCTGATACGCATCTTCGGATTCAGGCTCGCATACGGATCCTGAAAAATGATCTGCAGCTTGCTTCGCAGGCGGCGCATGTCACCTCCCGACAGCTTGCCGACGTCCTGGCCGCGGTACAGCACCTCGCCATCGGTACGCTCCACCAGTCGCAACAAGGTGCGACCGATGGTGCTTTTTCCCGAGCCGGATTCACCGACGAGACCCAGTGTTTCGCCTTGCTTGATGGCGAACGAAACATCGTCGACGGCGCGCACCGGACGCGCGCCGGTGCCGAAGTATTTCTTGAGGTTGCGCACCTCGATGAGAGGCTCTTCCATGATCGCGCTCATGCCGCCCCCAGCTCGGAAACTTCGGTTGCAGCCCCAGTCAAATCGACGTGCTCCAGCACACGGATGCAACGCGCCTCGCGGTCAGCCTGCGTGCTGATCAATGGCGGCATCGCGGCGCGGCAAGCGTCGATCGCCAGGTCGCAACGCGGCTCGAAAGCGCAACCCGGCGGCGGTGCCAACGGGCTCGACACCTGCCCGCGAATCGCGAACAAGCGCTTGGGTCGCGGCTGTCCGGCGCGCGCTGCCTTGCCCGGCAAGCAGGCCAGCACTCCTTGCGTGTACGGATGCTCCGGCGCAGCGAACATCGGCCGCACCGGCGCATGCTCGACCACCCGGCCGGCATACATCACGACCACATCGTCCGCATGGTGCGCGACCACGCCGAGGTTGTGCGTGATGAACAGAATGCTCATGCCGGTTTCCGCCTGCAGCCGTCGCATCAGCGCGAGGATCTGAGCCTGGATGGTCACGTCGAGTGCGGTGGTCGGCTCATCGGCGATCAGCAATGTCGGGTCGCACGCCATCGCCAGCGCGATCATCACGCGCTGCCGCATGCCGCCCGACAGTTGATGCGGGTACTCGTACAGCCGCTGCGATGCAGCCGGAATCTCGACCAGTTCGAGCATGCGCAATGCGTGGGCCAGCGCCGCTTTGCGGTCGAGGCCCTTGTGCAACCGAACGCTTTCTGCGATCTGCTCGCCGATGGTGAACACCGGGTTGAGGCTGGTCATCGGCTCCTGAAAAATCATCGACAGCTCGTTGCCGCGGAGGCGTCGCATATCGGTCTCTGGGAGCTTCAGCAAGTCGACGGTACGGCCGTCGCGTGTCGCAAATGCTGTTTCTCCGGCGACCTGTGCGTTGGCGGTCTTGGGGAGCAGGCGCATGAGGGTGAGGCTGGTGACCGACTTGCCTGAACCCGACTCGCCAACCAATGCAGTGGTCTTGCCGGGTTGGATCGAGAAGCGGACGTCGGCCACCGAGCGAACCAGGCCGTCTTCAGTGGGAAAGCTGGTGCTGAGGTTCTTGACTGTGAGGCGGGGAGCGGTGGTCATGTCAGGTGCTCCAGTTATGGTTTCGGAAGCATTCGTCGATTCGCGCCGAGGGAGTACGCCGTCGGTGCGATCCCGTTTCCCCCTGAACAATGTTGTTTGCAGACGGCTTTCCATTCATGCCGCCTTCTTCAGCTTTGGATCCAACAGATCACGCACACCATCACCAAGCAGCTGCAAAGACAGCGCAGTGAAGATGATCGCCAGCCCCGGAAACAGCACGACCCAGAACGCGCGGTCGGCATATTGCTGGCTCCCCGCGACCATCGTTCCCCAGGTCGGGATGTCGGGGGGTACGCCGACGCCGAGGAACGACAGGCCGGCTTCCGCGAGGATGGCGTACGCGAAGATGAACGACACCTGCACGAGGATCGGCGACATCAGGTTGGGCAGGATGTGGCGCCACAGGATGCGCGAGGTTCGCACGCCGAGTGCACGCACGGCTTCGACGAACAACAACTCGCGAACCACCAACGTCGATGCACGCACGACCCGCGCGACGCGTGGCGTGTAGACCAGCACCAGCGCCAGCACCACGTTGCTTAACGAAGCGCCCAAGATGGCGACCAGCGCGATGGCGAGCAGGATGTCGGGGAACGACATCATGGCGTCGACGACTCGCATGATCGGTGCATCGAGCCGACGGAAAAAGCCGGCGACGAGCCCCAGCGCGGTGCCGAAGACAACCGAGCCAAAAGCCGTCAGTGCCGCGATGGTGAGCGAGTAACGCGCACCATGAACGATGCGCGCGTACATGTCGCGACCCAGTTCGTCGGTGCCCATCAGGTGCTCCGCGCTCGGTGGCTTCAGGCGGTCCAGCACGGCGGTGTCGTTGGGGTCGAACGACGCGAACCATGGCGCGCCGATCGCCATGACGGCGATCACCAGCAGAACCAGTGCGGAGATCATCACCGTGCGGCGATGCATCAGCTGGCGGAGTGTTCTCGGGAGCTGCATGACTGTGCGTTCCGTGTGTCGGCTTGCGCGCTCAGAGTTTGACGCGCGGATCGACTGCGACGTACAACAGATCGATCGAGAAATTGATGAGCACGTAGATCGCAGCGATCACCAGCAGCGCGCCCTGGATCACCGGGTAGTCGCGCCGCAGCACCGCATTGACGACCAGGCTGCCCACGCCCGGCAGGCCGAACACGGTCTCGGTCACGACGGCGCCGCCGATCATCAAGGCAGCGGTCAGGCCGAGTACGGTGACGATCGGCACCAAGGCATTGCGCAGCGCGTGCTTCAACACGACAGTGCTTTCCGACAGGCCTTTGGAGCGCGCCGTTCGCACGTAGTCTTCACCCAGCACATCGAGCATCGATGCCCGCGTGAAGCGGATGATGAGCGCCGAGTTGAGCAGGCCCAGCACGGCCGCGGGGAGGATCAGTGAATGCAGCCGTTCGAGCAGCGGCGCACCGGGCGCGCCATAGCCCGACACCGGAAACCAGCCGAACGACACCGCGAAGATCTGGATCAGCACGATGCCGAGCCAGAAGCTCGGAATGCTCGCGCCCAGCATCGCGATGCCGGTGAAGAACTGGTCGATCCAGCGCCCGCGAAACACCGCCGAGACGATGCCGCACGGCAAGCCGATCAGCGCCGCGATGGCGACTGCCATCAACGACAACAGCGTGGTCGGTTCGGCCCGCTCCCACAGTGCCTGCGTCACCGGCCGCTGCAGGAAAATCGACTGGCCGAGGTTGCCTTGCAGCACCTCGCGCAGCCAGTAGCCGAACTGCACGGGCAGCGGCTTGTCCAGGCCGTATTCCTTTTGCACGCGGGCGATGTCGGCGGCGGTGGCCTGGTCGCCGAGCAGCACCGACACCGGGTCGCCGGAGGCGGCGCGCGTCAGGATGAACACCAGCACCGCCACGATGGCGAGCACGATCAACATGCCCGCGAGGCGTGAAGCGAGGTAGCGGTACATCGCAAGACGCTCACTTGATCTTCGCATTCCAGAAGAACGGCCAGGTCGCGGGCTGGTAGTTGTCGAGCGCCGGGCTCCTGGCCGACAGGCCATTGAACTTGCCAACGTTCACGTACGGCACTTCGTCGTAGACGACCTGCTGGACCTTGCCCCACAGCGCACCGCGCTTGGCAGGATCGCTCTCGACGTTGAAGGCCTGCAGCGCGGCCTTTTTGGCGGGCGTGTCCCACCAGCCGGGCGCGCCGTCACCCAACTGCGGCGGCGACAGCATCGGCTCGGGAAACTGGCCCGAATGCGTCACATAGATGTCCCACAACTTCGGATCGTTGCGGCGCTGCACGAGCGTTGCCCAATCGACGATGTTGAGTTCGACCTTGAAGCCGGCCTTCTTCAACTGCTCGGCCATCAGCAAGGCCATGTTGTAGTGAAAGTCGTACTGGCGGCTGGCCATCAGGCGAATCGGCTCGCCTTTGTAGCCAGCCTTGACCGCTGCTTCTTTGGCTTTCGGGCCATTGCGCTGGTTGTACAGCTCGGTGCCGCTGGTCGAGTAGAAGGGCGAGCCCTTCGGGAAGTGATTGCCCTCTGCAATGAAGAAGCGCGTATCGCCGAAGCCAGCGGCCAGCATCTCGCCCTCGCCCATGCCGGTTTGCACAGCCTGGCGCATCGCCTGGTTGGCCAGTACGCCTTCCTTGGTGTTGAAAACCAGGTACGGGAAGCCGAACGATGGCGTGAGGATGGGTACGGTTTTGCCGCCCGACTTTTCAAGCCGCGTCAGTGCCTCGACCGGCAGCAGATCGGCGAAGTCGTATTGAGCCGCCAGCGCGCCTTCGACCCGCGTGCTCGCGTTGGGTACGGGCACGAAGCGCAGCTCTTCGATGAGCGCCTCGCGCTTGCCGCCATAGCCGTTGGCCGGCTCTTTGCGCGCGCTGTATTTGTCGAAGCGCGTCAGGATGACGAAGCGGTCGGGCTGACGCTCCTTGAACTTGTACGGACCGGTGCCGACGAAGTCTTTCAGCGGCTGCGCGATCGACTCCTTGGCCATGATGGCGGCCATGCCGCTCGGCAATGCGAGCTGCGACACCAGCGGCGCATACGGCGCTTTCAACACGATGTCGACGCCGAGCGCGCCCTTGGCCTTGAGGCTCTCGATCTGCGCGCCCACTGCCTTGCCGCGTGGCGACTGCTCGATCCAGCGCTGCAGGCTGGCGACCACGTCGTCGGCGTTCAGTTCGCGGCCGTTGTGCAGCATCACGCCCTTGCGCAAAGTGATCGAGTAGCTCTTGCCGTCGGCCGAGATTTTGGGCATCGACTCGGCGAGCATCGGCACCACGTTCCACTTGGCGTCGAAGGTGTAGAGCGGCTCGAACACGTGCTGCATGATGGTCGCGACCAGGTCGGCGGTCGATGCCATCGGGTCGAGCGTTTGCGGCTCGGCCACCATCGCCAGCGTGGCGTAGTTGCGCGGCGCTTGCGCCAGTGCTGCGGGCGCTCCCACAGTCACTGCGACGGCCAGCGCCGCCAGCAAGGCGCCCCTGCCGATCGCATGTTTCAGGACAGATTTGGCTAGGTTGGTGGCTCGCATTGAAACTCCTTCGCTTCAGGATTTGTGAAATTTACTTTCGCACTAGCTCGACTTTGAAGCATCAAACGTGCCAAATCACTCGGGAAAACCCTCTATGTTGGACCTTTTACTGAAATAGAATTTCAAAACTAAACCACAGCGGCCCGTCCGCAGGAGTCTTTCATGCCCCTCGAATACCTCGGTGGATCGCCCACCGCCTCCGACCGCCAGGTCCGCCCTTTCTCCCCGGCTGTGCGCGCGGGCGACTTCATCTATGTGTCGGGCCAGGTGCCCGCCGACAGCAACGGCGAGATCGTGGTCGGCGGCATCGAAGCGCAAACGCGGCAGGTCATGGAAAACCTGAAGTCGGTGCTCGCGCTGGCCGGCGCGACGCTCGACGACGTCTGCAAAAGCACGGTTTGGCTGCAGGACGCGCGCGATTTCGGTGCCTTCAACCGTATCTACATGGGCTACTTCAGTGCGGAAGGCCGGCCGGCCCGTTCGACCACGGAAGCACGGCTCATGGTCGACGCGAAGGTCGAGATCGACGTGGTGGCTTACAAGCCGAAGTAAAAGCCAGTGAGAAAGCGAAATAGCGGCATCGAGCCGCTGCCGTCACGCAGACTGGCTGCGTCAGTCGGCCAGACGGCCAGCCACGAGGCGCAACACGCGGTCGCAGCGCGTTGCCAGCGTCTCGTCGTGGGTGACCATGACAAAGGCCGTGCCGTGCAGCCGCGCCAGTTCGAGCATGAGCGCGAAGACGCCGTCGGCGGTCGCGCGATCGAGGTTGCCGGTCGGTTCGTCGGCCAGCACGCAGGCCGGCTGCGTGACCAGCGCGCGCGCGATCGCCACGCGCTGACGCTCGCCGCCCGACAACTCGGCCGGGCGATGCTGCAGCCGCTCGGCGAGTCCGACACTGGTGAGCATCGCGGTCGCGGCGCGCGCGGCTTCGGCCGGATCGGCGCGCCGGATCTTGAGCGGCATCGCAACGTTGTCGAGCGCGCTGAATTCCGGCAGCAGGTGATGGAACTGGTAGACGAAGCCGAGGTGCAGATTGCGCATGCGACCCTGCTCCGCCGCATCGACCGTGGCGATGTTCTTGCCAAGCAGTTCGACGCTGCCCGCCGTCGGCGCGTCGAGGCCGCCCATCAGGTGCAGCAGGGTGCTCTTGCCCGAGCCCGACGCACCGACGATGGCCAACGTTTCGCCGGCGCGCACGTCGAGGTCGACGCCGTGCAGCACTGTCAGGTCGAGCCGGCCTTCGTGGAAACGCTTGGTAAGGCCGCGTGCCTTGAGGACCACCTTCGACGATGCAACTTCACTCATAGCGCAGCGCCTCGGCGGGGTTCACGCGGCTGGCGCGCCAGCTCGGATACAGCGTCGCTGCGAAGGAGAGCACCAGCGAAATGATGGCGATCGGCATGATGTCGCTCTGCTGCGGATCGCTCGGCATCTTGCTGATCAGGTAGATGTCTTGCGGCAGAAAGCTGGTGTGCAGTGCGTGCTCGATGGCCGGCACGATCACGTCGATGTTGTAAGCCACGCCCAGCCCCAGCACGAGGCCGAGCACGGTCCCGATGACGCCGACCATCGCACCCTGCACCACGAAAATTGCCATGATGCTTTTCGGGCTGGCGCCCAGTGTTCGCAAGATGGCGATGTCGGCGCGCTTGTCGGTCACTGTCATCACCAGAGTCGACACCAGGTTGAAGGCCGCGACCGCGACGATCAGCGTCAGGATGATGAACATCATGCGTTTCTCGACCTGCACCGCAGCAAACCACGTCTTGTTCTGGCGCGTCCAGTCCTTGATCAAAAACGAACCCGGCAACGTGGCGGCAAGCTCATCGGCCACCTCGCGCGCCTGGTGCAGGTCTTTCAGCTTGATGCGCAGGCCGCTCGGGCCGTCGAGGCGAAACACGCGCTGCGCGTCTTCTTCATGGATCATCGCCAGCGCCGAGTCGTATTCGTAATGACCCGAATCGAATGTGCCGACCACTGTGAACTGTTTCAGCCTGGGCACGACGCCGGCCGGCGTGACCTGGCCGCCCGGTGCGATCAGCGTGACCTGGTCGCCATCGCGCACGTAGAGCGAGCGCGCGAGTTCGATGCCGAGCACCACGCCGAACTGGCCAGGCACCAGCTTGTCGAGCGCGCCTTTTTGCGCGGTCATCGAGATGTCGGTAACTTGCGGCTCGAGCTTGGGATCGATGCCACGAATCAGCGTGCCTTTCATGTCCTCACCGCGCGCGATGAGCGCTTGCGAGGCGATGAACGGTGCCACGCCGATCACTTCCGGGTTCTTGCGCGCAGCAGCGGCGATGGCGTCGATGTCTGCCAGCGCTTGCCCGTCGCGCGAAGTGATCTCGATGTGCGAGATCACGCCAAGCATGCGGTCGGTCACTTCTTTCTGGAAGCCGTTCATTACGCTGAGCACGATGATCAGGGCGGCCACGCCGAGCGCGATGCCGAGCATCGACACGCCGGAAATGAAGGAGATGAAGCCGTTGCGCCGCGTCGCCCGGCCTGCGCGCGTATAGCGCCAGCCAAGTTGCAGTTCATAGGGGATGGGCATAGGCCGGCGATTGTGGCATCCCGGACAATAGGCCCATGGTTGCCACCGCCTCTCCAGCTTCTTCCGCCGCGCCCCGCCATTGGCTCATTCCCTATGCCGGACGCAACTCGCCCGCCTGCATCGCCGCGCTCACCGGCTTGCGCCTGCCTAACCTCGAAGCTTTGCTAGCCCGCGCGACGCTCGCCGACGACGACACACAGGCAGACACCACCCGCTCGCCGCCGCACGAACGCGCGCTGGCACAAGCGCTCGGCCTGGCGTCTGAAGATGGCTGCATCCCTTGGGCCGCCCTTGAAGCACGCCGCAGCAAGGTCGCAGAGGCGGACGACGCCGAAGCCTGGGGCTGGGCCACGCTCTGTCACTGGCAGGTCGGCATCGACGACGTGGTGCTGGGCGATCCGGCCGCCATCGAGATCGACGCGGCCGAATCCGACGCGTTGCTGAAAGCAGCGCAACCGTTCTTCGAAGAAGACGGCATTGCATTGCGCGGGTCGGCCGTGCCGGGCCGCTGGCTCGCGCGCGGCGCAGTGTTCCAAGGCATCGCGACGGCATCGATCGACCGCGCCATCGGCTGGCCGATCTCGCAGTGGTCGCCGCTGTCGGACCATGCAAGGTCGCTGCGCCGCCTGCAAAACGAAATGCAGATGCTGCTCTACACCCAGCGCGTGAACGACGATCGTGCAGCCCGCGGCGTACCGCCGATCAATTCGTTCTGGCTCAGTGGTACCGGGGCCTTGCCGCCAAACCTGCTGCCGTTCGATGTCGATGCGCCGGACGTGATCGGCACCTTGCGGCCCGCCGCGCTGCGTGACGACGGCGCCGCCTGGGCCGACGCCTGGCGCGCGCTCGATGCCGGCCCGATCGCCGAAGCGCTGGCCGCTGCAACCCGCGGCGACGATGTGACGCTGACGCTGTGCGGCGATCTTGCAGCCAAGCGCTTCACGACGCACAAACGCACCTTCGGGCGTTGGCTCAAGGGCCTGTTCGAGCGGCCTTCCGCGACCACCTTGCTGGCGACGCTGTGAAGATCGTCGCCCGGGTCATCCCGCCTCGCAGCGCCTGGGTGCTCGAACAAGCCGGCGTGCATCCGCTGCTCGCGCGCTTGTATGCGGCCCGCGGCGTGCTCGGCAAGGACGAACTCGACGACGGTCTCGCGCGCCTGCTGCCGCCCGACACCTTGCGTGGCACGCGCGAAGCAGCCGTGTTGCTGGCCGATGCCATCGCCGCCGATCAACGCCTGTGCATCGTCGCCGACTACGACTGCGATGGCGCGACCGCCTGCGCAGTCGCCGTGCGCGGTCTGCGCCTGCTCGGCGCGAAGAACGTGAGCTATCTCGTACCGGACCGCGTGATCGACGGCTATGGCCTGACGCCGCCCATCGCCGAGCGCGTGGCCGACCGTGGCGCCGATTTGCTCATTACCGTCGACAACGGCATCGCCAGTGTCGACGGCGTTGCGGCAGCGCAGGCGCGCGGCCTCAAGGTGCTCGTTACCGACCATCACCTGCCCGGCCCGCAGCTGCCATCGGCCGAAGTGCTGGTCAACCCGAACCAGCCCGGCTGCGACTTCGAAAGCAAGAGCATCGCCGGCGTCGGCGTCATGTTCTATGTGCTGCTGGCCTTGCGTTCCGAGCTGCGCACGCGCGGCGTCTTCACGCTGGCGAATCAGCCGAAACTCGACGTGTTACTGCCCCTGGTCGCGCTCGGCACCGTGGCCGACGTGGTCAGGCTCGATGCCAACAACCGCCGCCTGGTGGCACAGGGGTTGCGCCGCATCCGTGCCGGCTCGATGCAGGCCGGAATCGCGGCGCTGTTCAAGGCGTCCGGTCGCAACGCACCCACGGCCACCACCTTCGACTTCGGCTTTGCGCTCGGCCCGCGCATCAATGCAGCCGGGCGGCTCGCCGACATGACGCTCGGCATAGAGTGCTTGCTGACCGACGACGCCGCACGCGCCGACGAGCTGGCACGCACGCTCGACGGCATCAACCGCGAGCGGCGCGACATCGAGGGCGGCATGCGCGACCAGGCACTGCTGCTGGCCGAGTCGCTGTTCGATGCGAGTGGCGACAGCAGCGAGGCGCCGCCGCCGGCCATCAGCGTGTTCGATGCGGCGTTTCATGAAGGCGTGGTCGGCATCGTCGCGTCGCGTCTGAAGGACCGATTTCATCGGCCGACCTTCGTCTTCGCAGCGAGCGCAGCGCCGGGCAAGGAAGCGGAACTCAAAGGCTCGGGCCGCTCCATCCCTGGCTTCCATCTGCGCGACGCATTGGACCTTGTTGCCAAGCGGCATCCAGGCGTGCTGCTGCGCTTCGGCGGC
Source organism: Variovorax sp. RTB1 (assembly GCF_035018765.1). Taxonomy (NCBI): domain Bacteria; kingdom Pseudomonadati; phylum Pseudomonadota; class Betaproteobacteria; order Burkholderiales; family Comamonadaceae; genus Variovorax; species Variovorax sp. RTB1. Next base: position 6,029 of record NZ_JASJXG010000013.1, on the reverse strand, counting down.
CATGCCATGGCAGCGGGTTGCACGGTGGCCAGCGAGCACTTCGAGACTTTCTCCAAAGCCATCGCACAGGTCGCGCAAGAGTGGCTCGCCGCGTCGTCACTGGTGCGCCAGATCGACACCGACGGTCCATTGGCGCGCGAGTATTTGCGAGTCGATCTGGTCGATACGTTGCACCGCGAGGTGTGGGGCCAGGGCTTTGCGCCGCCGACTTTCAGCGAGGAGGTCGAGGTGCTGTCGCAGCGGCTCGTCGGCGAAAAGCACCTGGCGCTGAAGCTGCGCCATCAAGGGCAGCCCATCGACGGGATCTGGTTCGGTCATACCGATCCGTTGCCCGCGAAGGTGATGCTGGCGTTTCGGCTCGATGCCGACGAATGGCAGGGCGTGCGGCGGGTGCGCTTTCTGGTCGAAGGGGCCGAGGGCTAGCTTGCGCCGTCGCCTTTCTTCGCCAGCAAGCTGACCAGCTCAGGCACCAGAGCCTGCGGATCGCCCTCACGCAGCGCGCGCTCAAAGGTCTCGTGCACACCGTCCGCGATGGCGCGCGCAGCGCCGATGTCGCCCGCCATCGTCGTGTAGTAGCCCATGTCCTTGGCCGCGTTCGACATGAAGAAGCGCAGCCCCGACGGATCGCGCGACAGGATGTACGGCTTCATGCGCTCGAGGGCCAGACCGCCACCACCGCCCTTTGCCAGCACATCGACCAGCACCTCGGGCGCCACGCCCGACCGTTCGGCACACGCAGCCGCTTCGGCCAGCAGGCCGACAAAGCCGAGCGAGACGTAGTTGTGCAGCAACTTCATGCGATGGCCGGCGCCGACCGGGCCGGCGTGCGTGATGTTCTCCGCGAAGCAGGCAAGCAGCGGCTTGCATTCTTCGAACGAGGCAACATCGCCACCGACCAACAAATTGAGACGACCTTCGGCAGCTTCTTTGGGCGTGCGGGTCATCGGTGAGTCGATGAAGCGGCCGCCGGCTTCGGCCACCAGCTTTGCCAATCGCTCGGTTGAAGCAGGAAGCGCGGTGGAGCAATCGATGATCACCGCGTCTTTGCGCAAGCCCTGCAGTACCCCATCGTCGCCCATCAAGACGGCCTCGACCTGCGGCGATCCGGTGACGCACAGAATGACGATATCGACCGCCGCTGCGAGTTCGCGCGGCTTACCGTATGTGGTCACGCCCGCCGCCCTCAGCGCATCGAGCGGCTGGTTGCCAGCGTGCTCCAGGACGGCCAGCGGATAACCATGCTTCACGATGTTGCTCGCGATGCCGTGGCCCATCATGCCGATGCCGATCATTCCGATCTTCTTCATTTTTTGTCTCCAGAAATTGGGTTGGAGCGGCCCATGTTCAGGGCCGCTTGAACTCGTGATTTAACCCGACATAGAAGCCGCGCGCATGCTCGGTCCCGGTGCGCGAGGTCGTGACGTCGAGGCTGGTGAACGGCGTGAAGTTGAAACGCGCGCCGATGCGTGTGGTCCACGCGTCGAAAGCGCGGTTGCGCTCCGCGAGCAACGACACCGCCTCGTTCAATGCCCACTCGGTGCCAAGGCCTCGGCGGAAAGTACGTTCACCGGTGACGGTCGCCCAGTCGGCACCGATGTTGGCGTGGATCTGCCAATTGGGGGTCGCAACCAGCGTGAAAGGAAATACCAGCTGCCGTCCCGGCTTGCCGTGGTGGGTGCGGTCGAAAGTAGCGTTGGCCGACACGGCACCGCTGAAGCGAGCATCCGCCTCCTGGCCGAACCATGTCCACTTGACCTGTGGCCCCGCGTAGTAAGTGCCGGGTTTCGACGTGCGATCGAGATTCACGCCCAACTCGATCGGCCCGACACGGCAGGTGGGTCCGACATGCAACGCGTTGACCGGAACCGCCCCGGAACGCCCGCCCCATGTCTCGACGAGGCACTGACCGGGGTCGAGCGTGCCCGCATCGTCGACGTCCAGATGGCCGCCAGCCAACGCGCTGCCCGCGTGCAACAGGCCCAGCAGACACAGCAAAGCAGCACCGGCCAGCGCCATGCTTCGCTTCATGCTGCTCGTTGTTCCCATCGCGGGCCTCCCGGATCGACCGCGTCTTGGCGCGCAGTCGAGGCGTCATCGTGGACGCGTTCGGCAAATTCTAGGATGCCAAAACGGCAAGTCGATGACGCTGCGCACCCGCGGCGCCGTAGGCGTCAGGCTCGGATCCTTGGCTCCGCTTCTTAGCTCAAATCTCGAAGTGCGGCTGCAACTCGCGAATGCGCTTCATGGCAACGCCCGCTGCCGCTGTGCGCGTCTCGACGCCGAGCTTCACGTACACGCGCTCCAGATGCTTCTTGGCAGTGGCCGGGCTGCTGCCGAGGATCTCGCCGATGTCCTTGTTGGTCTTGCCCTTGACCACCCAATAAAGCACTTCGGCCTCGCGCGCCGTGAGCTTCAGGCTCAGGCTCATGGCCTCGATGACGGCGACGTCGGACACCTCGCGCAGGATGATCATCCATTCGGCACCGTCGTCGTCATGGCCGGTTTGCTGGTGCAGCCGCAACGTGAGGCTGCGCGCCGCGGGGCCGATCGCCAGGACAGGCGGCTCGATGCGGTCGACCGTCCCCGGCAGGTGCAGGCGCAACCAGTCGAGCACCACGGCCGGCGTCTCGGGCGCGCTGGTGCCGCAATAGCGCAGCAACAGTTCGCGCGCCAAAGCGGTCTGCCAGATGAGCCGGCCTTCGGGCAGACGCACTGTGATGCTCGCGTAGCCAAACGCATCGAGCGCGTTGCGCGCCTGGCCAGCCTGTTGCGCCGCCTGCCGCGCACGGCGTGCGCCCTGCAGATGCACGTTCATGCGCGCCAGTACTTCCTTCGGCTTGATCGGCTTGGTGACGTAGTCGACACCGCCCGCTTCGAGCGCAGCGACCAGGTGCTCCGTCTCGGTGAGGCCGGTCATGAAGACGATAGGAATGTGCGCGGTGGCCGGGTCGGCCTTGAGCCGGCGCGCGACCTCGAAGCCGTCGATGCCGGGCATCATGGCGTCGAGCAGCACGATGTCGGGCCGGGCCTGCGCAGCGCGCTGCAACGCGGCTTCGCCATTGGTCGCGACCAGCACGGTGTAGCCGGATTCGTCGAGTGCATCGTGCAGCACGGCCAGGTTGTCAGGCACGTCATCGACGATCAGCACCAGATCGGCGTTGCGGGCGAGCGGGCGTTCTGTCGCGGCTGGCACGGCTGGCACGGCTGGCACAGGAAACGTCCCCGTGTCGGATGTCGGATCGGCGCTCACTTGCAATCCATCGCTTCGAACTGGAACTGGCGCGCCAGGGCGCGTTGCGCGCTGGTCCAGGCAGCGCACTCGGGCTGCTCGGCATCGATGTCGTCGAGCTGATTCATGATGCCGCGAAAGTAACCCAACCCGACGGCTTCTTCCAAAGCGCGCAAACGTTCGGGTGCGGGGCGGACCATGGTCAGCGCTTCGAAGGCACCGGTTGCAGACGGCTTTGACGGTGTGGGTGTGGCGGTCCATTCCAAAACGAGCCGCCGCTCCAGCCAATCGAGCAACTCGCTGTGGCGCACCGGCTTCACGAAGAAGTCTTCGGGCGTGATGCCGACGTCGTTGTCGAGCCGCTTGTCGAACGCATTGGCGGACACGATGGCAATGACGGTGTGCGACAGGCCCAGCTTGCGAGCACGGCGAATCGTTTCCCAGCCATCGATACCCGGCATCGCCAGGTCGACGAACATCGCATCCGGCCGATAGCCAGCGGCCAGCAGGTCGAGCGCATCGTGGCCGCTCGCAGCCGCGCGCAACTCGAAGCCGAGCGGCGTCAGCACCTGCACGAGCAATTCGCGATCGGCCTCTTCGTTGTCGACCACTAGCAACCGGCGACGCTCGCCTTCGTAGCCACGGCGCACACGCGGCACGGGTGCCAGCAACTGCGCACGGCGCGGACGAGCCAGCGCCTCGTGCACGCGCGGCAGGAACAGTCGAACGCGGAAGATCGAGCCGACGCCCGGTGTGCTCTGCACCTGCATCTCGCCTCCCATCAGGTCGGTCAGCATCTTGGCGATGGTGAGGCCGAGGCCAGCGCCCGGCGCCGAACTGCTGCCGACGTTGCCGCCACCGCCGCCTGCTGATATAGCCGGGTTGCCACCCGAGGCCCCCCGCGAAAACGGCTCGAAAATGCGCTCGATGTCTTCGGCTGCCATGCCCGGGCCGGTGTCTTCGATCTCGATGGTCGCGAACTCGCGTGCATGCGCCAGCCGCAAAGTGACCTGCCCGGCGGCGGTGAACTTGATCGCGTTGCCGAGCAGGTTGATGAGGATCTGCCGCACCCGTTTTTCGTCGGCACGCACCACCTCGGGCAAGCCATCGGCGGGCTCGAAGACGAAGGCCAGGCCCTTCTCTTCGGCCTGCAGTTCGAACATGTCGGCCAGCTCGCGCAGCGTGTCCGCAAAGCGCATCGGCCGCGCATGCAGCGTGAGCTTGCCGGCCTCGATGTGGGCGATGTCGAGCGTGCCTTCGATCAGCGACAGCAAATGCTCGCCGCCACGCTTGATGACGGCCACCGCCTGCTGTCGGTGCGGTGGCACCGATGCGTCTTCGCCCATCAGCTGCGCATAGCCCAGGATGCTGTTGAGCGGCGTGCGCAACTCGTGGCTGATGGCGCTGATGTAGCGGCTCTTGGCCTGGTTGGCCTGGTCGGCTGCGCGCTTGGCCTGCTCCGCGATTTCGCGTGCCTCGTCGGCAGCCTGCTTGGCCGCTTGCAGGGCACGGTCGGTTTCATGGTGCAACGCGATTTCGCGCACCAGCAAGTGCGTCTGCCGGTTCGATTCTTCTTGCGCCACCTTGCGACTCTGTTGCGCCAGCACCAGCCACCAGGCGACGATGCCGGCCAGCACCAGCAGTGCCATGTAGACCTTCGAAAAGCCCGATCGCAATGCCGCCTGCGCGCCCACCGTTTCGTTGGGCGTCATGGCCTGGAGCGTGCCTTCGGCCAGCGCCCGCAGCTCCTGCGTGTAGAGCACGCCGAAGACGATCGCCAGCAGCGGCACGATGATCAGCATCAACAGCAGGAAGTGGCCGAGCCCGGTGTCGAGATAGCGCCAGCTGCGTTGGGGCAGCAGCCAGCGCAAGACGGCCGACCATTGCGCCGACAGGCCTGCCTGCGGCTTGCACAGGTCGCCGCAACGCGCATCGAGCGTGCAGCACAGGGAACAGATCGCGCCTTGGTACGCCGGGCAATGCGCCATGTCCGGCCCTTCGTACTCGCGCTCGCAAATCACGCAGCGCTGCACGGCCAGCCGCTGGCGAGTTCCGACTTCGGCGGCGACCCGCGCCCATCGCACCGACCGGGCGCCGGGGGCAGGCGCGAACAGCGCGGCACCGTTCCCGTTGGAAGTCCGTGCGATGTAGTACTTGCCGCCGGTTGCCCATGCGATGAACGGCGAGGTCACCAGCGCCGTGCCGAGCGCGATCAACGCTGAAAACGCCTGCGCCATCGGCCCGAAAAAGCCGAGGTAAGCCGTGATCGAGAGCACCGAGGCCAGCGCCATCGCACCGACGCCGACCGGGTTGATGTCCCACAGATGCGCGCGCTTGAACTCGATGCCCGGCGGCGACAGCCCGAGCGGCTTGTTAATGACCAGATCGGCGACCACCGCCATCATCCAGGCGATGGCGATGTTGGCGTAGAGCCCGAGCACATCGCCCAAAGCCTCGAACACGTTCATCTCCATCAGCATGAAAGCGATGAGCGCGTTGAACACCACCCACACCACGCGGCCCGGATGGCTGTGCGTGACCCGCGAGAAGAAGTTGCTCCAGGCCAGCGAGCCCGCATAGGCGTTGGTGACGTTGATCTTGATCTGCGAGATCACCACGAAGAGCGCCGTCGCAGCAACCGCCCAGCCGTAGTTCGGGAACACGTACTCGTAGGCCGCGAGGTACATCTGGTTCGGATCGACGGCGCGTTCGACCGGCACCATGTGCGTGATCGCCAGATAGGCCAGAAGCGCGCCACCGAGCATCTTGATCACGCCGAGAACGACCCAGCCCGGCCCAC